>JAICHT010000001.1 GCA_025924755.1 Chitinophagaceae bacterium
AGCTTTACCATGCAACGCATCATTCTCTTAGATGGCATCAAAAAAAATTACTACTTAGGCAAGCAGGTGATTGATGTATTAAAAGGCATATCACTCCAAATTTTAAAAAATGAATATGTGGCCTTAATGGGACCTTCCGGCTCCGGCAAAAGCACCCTGATGAATATATTGGGATGCCTGGATACGCCTACTGCCGGCACTTATATTTTAAATGGACAGGATGTAAGTAAAATGGCAGATAACGATCTGGCGGAGGTACGTAATAAAGAAATAGGTTTTGTGTTTCAGCAATTTAATTTACTGCCCCGGCTTACGGCTGCCGAAAACGTAGCCCTTCCCCTGGTATATGCCGGGATACCTAAAAAGCAGCGTATGGAAAAAGCAATGCAGGTACTGGAAAAAGTGAATCTGCAGGATAGAAGTCAGCACAAGCCCAACGAAATGAGCGGCGGCCAAAACCAGCGGGTGGCCATAGCCCGTGCGCTGGTAAATGATCCGGCTATTATACTGGCTGATGAACCTACCGGAAACCTGGATACTAAAACATCGCACGAGATCATGGATATTTTTGGCAAGATACATACCAGCGGCAATACGGTAATACTCGTTACCCACGAAGAAGATATTGCCCATCATGCCCACCGCATTATCCGTTTGCGTGATGGCGTACTGGAAAGCGATACACTGAAAGAAACTATAGCAGCTTCTTCTGTTTAATATCACTTTGCGTATAGAGGTTTCACTACTTATCCGTAAAACCAATCCGGCAATTAAGCAATACATTTTAACCGGCACATTAGCATCAACACGTTATATGTGCCTTACACCCTATTACCTTTGCCTTACGCATTGAAGTGATAAATTAACATAGCTATCCATCTTTGCTCGAATTCTTGATAAACGCATATGGCACAAAAAATTTATACAAAAACCGGTGATAAAGGAACTACATCTTTAATAGGAGGAACCAAAGTTTTAAAAAACGACAGCCGCATTGAAACCTATGGAACCGTAGATGAATTGAACTCGTGGATAGGTGTCGTCAGCGATCATATAACGGATAGTGCCACCAAACAAACTTTAAAGGAAATACAGGACCGCTTGTTTACTATTGGTTCTTCTTTAGCCTGCGATCCAGACAAAGAGCCCAAATTTAAAATTCCGGATCTGCACGAAACGGATATACAATTTTTAGAAACCGAAATAGACCAGATGACAGGCAAACTGCCGCCAATGAAAGCTTTTATATTGCCCGGCGGCGCTCCGGCGGTATCTTTTGCACATGTGGCCCGATGCGTATGCCGCAGGGCCGAACGGCTGGGCGTAGCCATGCAGGCAGCAGATATGTTTATAGATCCATTAGTATTAAAGTATTTGAACCGCCTAAGCGATTATTTGTTTGTAGCAGCCCGTTATATTGGCCAACTCCAGGGCGCAGAAGAAATTCAATGGAAAGCCAGGGTGTAAGAAATTAGCTTTTTATAACACCATTTTCCCATCTTTCATCAGCAGCATCCGGTCACTTAAATGCGCCAGTTCTTCATTATGGGTCACTATCAAAAAGGTTTGCCCGAACTGTTTGCGTAAATCAAAAAAAAGATTGTGCAGGTCCCTGGCATTAGCCGAATCTAAATTACCCGTAGGCTCGTCGGCAAATACCACCTCCGGGTTATTAATTAAAGCTCTTGCAATAGCCACCCGTTGCTGCTCGCCACCCGACAGGGCGCCCGGCTTATGGTTTATACGATGCTTTAGACCCAATATATTAAGCAGTTCCTCCGCCCTGTTTTTTACTTCGCTGTTTTTTTGAGCGCTCAGCCATCCGGGTATGCATACATTTTCCAAAGCGGTAAACTCAGGCAGCAAATGATGAAACTGAAATACAAATCCAATATGCTTATTTCGAAAAGCAGCCAGTTTTTTACCGCTCAACCGGCTAAGATTGGTATCGTTTATAAAAACCTCGCCGGCGTCTGCCTTATCCAATGTCCCAATAATATGCAGGAGCGTACTTTTGCCGGCGCCGGAAGAACCCACAATACTGACGATTTCGCCTTTTTCAATGCTAATATCCACGCCCTTTAATACCTCTACCGATCCGTATTTTTTATAAATGTTGCTTGCGGTTACTACTGCCATACTGCGTTCTTCCATTCAAATATCAGCAAACAATATCGTACAGCAAAACCATTATTGTTAAGGAGTTCAATCAAATTAAATAACGCATTTGGAAAATTGGCGAATAATACTACTTTTGCGAAAAATTTCAAAGCTTTATTTTTAAGCCTGCATTGAAATTTTGCATATACCCAATTTTAACCATTGTAAAATAATAATAGAAAATGTTTTGGACCTTAGAACTCGCTTCCTATCTTGAAGATGCGCCTTGGCCCGCCACAAAAGATGAATTGATTGACTATTCTATCCGTTCCGGTGCTCCTATTGAAGTAGTGGAAAACCTTCAGGAACTGGAAGATGAGGGTGAAGTATATGAAAGCATTGAAGATATTTGGCCGGATTACCCGTCGCAGGAAGATTTTATGTTTAACGAAGACGAATATTAACCTTACACCAACCGTTGCAAAAAAAGCTGAAGCCTCCCTAAAAAGGAGGCTTTTATTATGTACTAAGCTTTTGAACTACTATATGCTCCTGTTGCGTCGCACCCTTGTACTCCATATCAATATGCAGCTATCGAACAACAATCAATAATCATCCGCCATCTATCCTCTCAACACTTACTTTTCCATTTGCTCAATAACCGGCCCGGTAACACCCGAAAAGCTAAAGCCGCCATCATGAAACAGGTTTTGCATCGTAACCATGCGGGTATAGTCGCTAAATAAGGTGACGCAATAGTTAGCGCAGTCCTCCGCGGAAGCATTTCCCAGCGGGCTCATCTTTTCTGCATAATTCATAAATCCGTCAAACCCTTTTACGCCACTGCCGGCCGTAGTGCGGGTAGGCGATTGCGAAACCGTATTGATACGCACCTTTCTTTTAATACCATATTGATATCCAAAACTACGGGTGATGCTTTCCAGCAAGGCTTTGGCATCTGCCATCTCGTTATAATCCGGGAAAACGCGTTGCGCTGCTATATAGGTAAGTGCCAGCACGCTTCCCCACTCATTAATAGCATCCATCTGGTAGGCCAATTGTAATATGCGGTGAAAACTCATGGCCGATATATCCAGTGTTTTGTGTGTAAAATCGTAATTCAGGGAAGTGTACGAATTGTTTTTACGCATATTCATACTCATGCCTACACTATGTAATATAAAATCAATTTTACCACCAAAGTGTTCTATGGCTTTATCGAAAAGATTTTTCAGATCATCCATATTGGTAACGTCGGCACCAATAACAGGTGCATTGGCACAGGCTTCTGATAGTTTGTTAATCTCACCCATCCGCAAGGCAATCGGGGCATTACTTAGCACCAGTTGGGCGCCTTCTTCAAAACATTTTTCTGCCACCTTCCAGGCAATCGATTGATCGTTTAACGCACCGAAGATGATTCCTTTTTTGCCTTTCAGCAAGTTATTAGACATAGCAATAGTTTATAGAAGTAAAAATAAAGGTTTATCCTTTTGAAAGAGAAAACAACTTTTAATTTAAGGCATATTAAAACCGAAGTATAGGTGTATTACATTTAATTCATCACCATTTCCCGTGCATTTTCCAGTGCAGCCGCAGTAGGTTTTTCACCGCTTAGCATTTGAGCAATGGCAATGATGCGTTCATCGGTTGATAATTGCCTAACGGCTGTAGTAATTGCATCGTTCTTGATGGCTTTATATACAAAAAAGTGCGTGGTGGCTTTGCCTGCAATTTGCGGCTGGTGTGTAATACAGATTACCTGCCGGGCAGCAGCTAGGTCTTTCATAATAACACCTACCTGCTTGGCGGCTTCACCGGAGATGCCGGTATCAATTTCATCAAAAATAAGCGTAGGCAAATCTATAGACTGCGCCACTAACGATTTGATGCAAAGCATCAGCCGGCTTAGCTCTCCGCCACTCGCTACTTTGCGTAATGGCTGGAACTGGTTGCTTTTATTGGCATCAAATAAAAACTCAATTGCATCCATTCCCCAGGCATTTAAGTCTGCCTCTTTTACGTCCGCCTTTAATCGTGCATTGGGCATGCCTACCTGTACCAGCATTTTATTTACCTTATCTTCCATCGGTCTCGTTTGCGCTTTTCTCTTTTCAGAAATTTGCTTTGCCAACTGGCCTGCCTGCTGCAATAGTAACTGTTGCTGTTTTTCCTGCTGCGATATTTCTTCATCCATATTCAAAACCGCCTGCAACCGCTTTTGCAAATCAGCTTTAATATCCAGCAATTCTTTGGTAGTATGAACGCCATGTTTTTTCAACAGCTTATATCCTACCGAAAGCCGTTCGTTTAGTTTATCAATGGTATCAGTATCAAAATGAATATCGCTGTGGATGCGATCGATCTCGCTGGCAATATCCTGCAGTTCTATATGGGCCGATTCCAATCTTTTTACCAGATCCGGCAGCGAAGGATGCACATCGGCATAGTGCTGTAACTGGCTTTGCGCAGCCCGTAACTGCCGGGTGATGGGCGTTTCGCTTTCTTCCAGTTCATAGTAAGCTTTTGCCAGCGCCGCTTTAATTCCTTCGGCATTGTTTAGCAGCTTCAACTCCTGCTCCATATCTTCCAACTCATTCTCCTTCAGGCCGGTTTCTTCCAGTTCATTAAATTGAAATTGGTAATAATCCAGCTCTTTATCAAACTGTGTTTTCTGTTCTTTTAATTTCTCTAAAGATGCCTGTACTTTTTGCAGATTGGAATATACGTTTTGATATTCTTTAACAAGGCTTTTATTTGCTGCAAGCGCATCTAACACCTGGCGTTGAAAATCGGCCGCTCCTAATTGCAGCGTATCAAACTGCTGATGCAGGTCTACCAGCAAAGTGCTTAATTGCTGTATCTGCGCTAAGGTAACCGGCGTATCATTTACAAAGGCCCTGGATTTGCCGTTTGGCGCAATCTCCCGCCGCACTACCAGTTCTGTATCGGTATCCAGTTCATTGCTTTCTAAAAAGGCCCTGATCGCATCTTTTTGCTGTACGGCAAACAATCCTTCAATAATACATTTCTTTTCACGGTTCATTAATACCGATGTTTCGGCCCTTGAGCCCAGCACCAGCCCTAATGCCCCCATGATAATGGACTTGCCCGCGCCGGTTTCGCCGGTAAGTATATTAAGATGAGATGAAAAATCAATTTGCAAATCATCTATGATGGCGTAATTCTGAATGGATAATCGGTTCAACATATGGGTTAACAAAATAACAGCATTCCGTTTTACAAATGCTAAAAATCTTATGGGTTTAACAGTGGTTTACTATTAAATAAAAATAGCCCCTGCCAAAGCAAGAGCTATTCGTTTATCTATCTTAATATTACTTCACTTCTATACTGTCATTCAGATCGGAATCTACTAAAATACGACCGCAGTTTTCGCATACCATCACTTTTTTGCGCTGCTTTATTTCACTTTGCTTTTGCGGGGGAATGGAGTAAAAACATCCGCCACAGGCATCCCTTTCTACCGGCACTACCGCCAGTCCGTTGCGGTAATTATTGCGGATTTTATCGAAGCTGGCCAGCAGCCGGGGATCTACACTTTCTCTTGCATCTCTCGAAAGGTTAGTCAATTCTTTTTCTTCTTTTTCTGTAGAGCTGATGATTTTTTCCAGTTCGCCTTTTTTATTGCCTAAAACACCTTCTTTGGCAGCAATGGTTTTTTTGGCCCGTTCCAAAGCAATTGCTTTTTCTGCTATTTCCTCATTGGCATCTTTAATATGCTTCTCGCACAACTTTACTTCCAGTTGCTGCATTTCCACTTCCTTATTAATCGCCTCAAACTCGCGGTTATTCTTTACATTTTCGCTTTGCTTTTCGTATTTTTTTATTAAAGCCTGCGCCTCTTTTATAGCTTCCTTCTTTTGATTAATAAATTCAGAAATGCCATTGATCTCTTCTTCAATCCGTTGTTGGCGGGCATGCAAACCCTGAATTTCATCTTCCAGGTCTGCTACTTCCATAGGCAGTTCGCCTTTAAGCACTCTTATTTCATCCAGGTTAGATTCTACTTTTTGCAACTTTACCAGCGAAGCTAATTTTTCTTCTACTGAGTATTCTTTTACATTTGCCATTAGTATGTACGATTTACAATTATTAGATTTACAGTTTTTCAGCTTAAGCTAAAAATAATGCACCGGATTGGTGCTTACCTTTGTTTTCAGGACGGCAAAGGTAGTAAATTTTTGCAGCAAAAGGTCATAAAGCAAGTCTATAGTAAACTGTTCGCTTTCATAATGGCCAATATCAGCCAAAATCATTTTTTCATCTGCATCAAAAAACTCGTGGTATTTTATATCAGATGTAATATAAAAATCGGCTTGCTGCTGCAAGGCGGTTGATATTAAAAAACTGCCTGCACCGCCGCAAACTGCTATCTTTTTCACAGGCTTCCCTGAAAGCTTTGTATGCCTAATAATGCCACAGTTGAACGTGCTTTTCAAAGTTTTTAGCAAATCTTCTGCTGCTATTGCTTCTTTTAGCTCCCCGATAATACCGGTGCCTATATTAGAATAACTATTTTCCATCGAAAAAAGATCATAGGCTACTTCTTCGTATGGATGACTGGCTATTAACGCATTAAGAATATGAGCCTCCTGGTAAAATGGATAAACCACTTCAATTTTTGTTTCCGGCTCATAGTGGCGTTTGCCCATATCTCCTATATAAGGGTTAGCTCCGGCTTCTGCCTTAAAAGTTCCGACACCTTCGCTTGTAAAGCTACATTCAGAGTAATTTCCAATATACCCCGCACCGGCCCTAAACAGCGCCTCCACTACTTCATTTGCCTTGTCTGTAGGCGCATAGGTTATCAACTTTCTTAAAATTTCCTTTTTAGGTTGTAGTGTAGTAATATGCTGAAGGTTAAGTTTTTGTGCTATCCTGCCATTTACACCATGTATGATATTATCCAGATTAGTATGGATAGCGTATATGGCTATATCGGCCTTAATGGCTGCTATCACTATCCTTTCTACATAGGTTTTACCAGTCAGTTTTTTGAGTCCTTTAAATATAATAGGATGATGTGCTACCACCATATTACAGTTATTGTCCAGCGCCTCTTTTAGCACTGCTTCTGTTACATCAAGTGTGCACAAAACACCGCGGCATACCCACGAAGCATCACCTGTTAAAAGGCCACAATTATCATAAACTTCCTGCAATTGAGGGGCTGCAAACGCTTCCAAAACAGAAATAACTTCCCTAATTTTCATACTAACAAAGAAAAACCAAAATTCTTTCTGAACGTATGTTTCTGTTATCGCTACTTATATTTCTATAGCTTTGAGGGTTTATGGCAGCTACGGAAGAATTGTACCGGGAATATAAAAATAAGATGCAGCGTATTGCAGATATTAAATATGCACATGCGGTATTGCAATGGGACCAGGAAACTTATTTGCCACCAAAAGGAGCCTTTCGCCGCGGCCAGCAGCTTAGTACATTGTCGGAGATGAGCCACCAACTTTTTAGCGAAGATGCGCTGGGTGAACTTTTGCAGGAGCTGATAAGCAGGGGCGATCTTACAGAAAACCAAAAAAGAAATACGGAGCTTACATTAGAAGATTACACTAAAAATAAAAAATACAGTTCGGCTTTGGTACGTGCCTTATCCGATCAAACCAACAAAGCCTTTCATAGCTGGATAGAAGCCCGGAAGCAAAACAGTTTTTCTGTTTTTGAAAAAGACCTGGCAGGAATGGTATCTTTAAAGATAGAAGAAGCCTCCGTTCTTGGCTTTGAACAACATCCTTATAATGCTTTATTGAACGAGTTTGAAAAAGGCAGCACCGTGGCGCTGCTGGATGGTGTTTTTAGTGGACTTCTGCCCCCGCTAAAAGAATTGCTTTTTAAAATATTGGCAGCACCACAAGTTGATGATTCTTTTTTGCGCCAGCATTTTCCGAAGCAGCAGCAATGGAACTGGGGAATGCATCTTTTAAAACAATTGAATTTTGATTTTGAAGCCGGCAGGCAAGATGTTAGCGAACATCCCTTTAGTACCAGTTTTAATGCAAATGATGTACGCCTTACTACCCGTATAGACGAAACCGATTTTAGCAATATGACGTGGAGCTGCATCCACGAAGCAGGCCATGGTTTATATGAGCAAGGTTTGCCTGAGGATGAATATGGCTTGCCTTTGGGAGAAGCCTGTTCATATAGTATTCATGAATCGCAATCCCGCCTGTGGGAAAATAATGTAGGCCGTGGAAAGGCTTTCTGGCAATATCATTTTCCGGCCTTGCAGCAATACTTACCCGGGCAATTTGCTACGGTAGATAGTAATCAGTTTTACAAAGGCATCAATAAAGTACAGCCCTCCCTTATCCGTACAGAAGCCGATGAAATTACGTATCATTTTCATGTATATATAAGGTATGAATTAGAGAAGCAGCTATTGGAAGGGGCTATCAAAACTGCCGATATACCTGTTTTTTGGAAGGAGCAGTATAAAAATTTAATGGATATTACGGTACCAGATGACTACCAGGGTTGCCTTCAGGATGTGCATTGGAGCCATGGAAGCTTTGGATATTTTCCTACCTATAGTTTAGGAAGTTTATATGCCGCCCAGTTTTACGATGCAGCTAGGGTACAGATTCCATCCTTAACACAAGAATTGGCGCAGGGCCATACTCTAAGCTTATTACAGTGGCTGCGTACACAAATTCATTCAAAAGGAAAAATGTATACCAGCGAGGAGCTATGTAAAAGGATAACTGGCAAACCCTTAGATGCAGGCTTTTTCGTAAGTTATCTATTGCAGAAGTATCAGCCTATTTATAACTTGTAGCGGTAAACCATAATTATGCAAAAACTTTTTTTGGCAGCCTGTCTTATAACGCTTTTCGCGGGATGCAAAAAAGCTATAGAACATGCGCAGGAGAATGCGCTGAACCATATTATAGTAGATGGGCGTTGGAAGGTAAGCAGTTTTATAAAAGGTGCCGGGGATATTACCGGCAACTTTGCCTTATACGAATTTCAGTTTCATGATAACAATAAAGTGGACGCTTATAAAAACGGGTCTATTGAACAAACTGGTTATTGGCAGGGCGATATATCCAGCAAATCCATTACTTCCGAATTCCCTTCAACCGCTAAATATCCTTTAGGTGAGCTTAACGGTGTTTGGCGGGTTACAGATAGTGGCTTAACTTTTGTTAAAGCTACTGAAACCATAAACGGAGAAGTAAGGATGCTGAGGCTCGACAAAAAGTAAGCACTTGCCTTTATTTATTGATTTTAATCAATTATAATTGCGACTTTTAATGTTGCCAAGCAATAATCTTTATGCTATTTTGTTATTGGATCGGGCTTGGATGAACTAACTACCCTAAAACTACTTTAAAGTTGAACTATAAGTACTTCAACCTTACTATTTTGCTTATAATATTGGTGCAGACCCTTTATGCCCAAGGCCCAGCCGCCGCTTTTAACTCGGATATTACCAGCGGTTGTTCGCCTATTATAGTAAACTTTAAGGATTTATCTACCGGCAACCCCACTTCTTGGTATTGGGATTTTGGTAATGGTGGTACCTCTACTTTGCAAAACCCCTCTACTACTTATTTAACGCCTGGTACACATACGGTAAAACTTGTAGTTACTAATGCTAACGGAAGCGATTCTGTTTCTAAAGAGGCATATATTAATGTAGTATCTCAGCCGAATGTTAATTTCACCTCTGACAAAACCCTTGGGTGTGCTCCGGATAAAATACAATTTAAGGACGCTACTCCAACAGAACCTGGAACTAGCAACACGAGTTGGGCATGGGACTTTGGAGATGGCACCCAGTCTACTGACCAAAATCCTTCACATAACTATACTTCACCGGATAAATTTACTGTTACACTTAAAGTAACCAATAGCGCCGGGTGCTCTAAAGTAGTTTCAAAAGCCAATAGCATTGTTATCAACCCCGGTATTAATACAGCATTTAATAATTCAGATGCTGCAGTTTGCAATCCTCCGGCCAATATCAATTTTACTAATAACTCTACCGGGCCTGGTACTTTGAGCTATAACTGGATATTTGATAACGGCAGTACCTCTAATAGTAAAAACGTTACGCATACCTATACATCGGCCGGCACCTTCCCGGTATCCTTGGTAGTAAGCAGCAACCTGGGTTGCATAGATACGCTTACAAAGAATATTGCTATCAGCAACTCCAAAACAAATTTTATTGCTCCTATTACCTGTCAGCAGGCAAAAACACAACTAATAGACAGCTCCTCACCTACACCCGTAAGGAGGATATGGACGTTTCCTGATGGATCAACAGATACAGCAGCGAATCCATCCATTACTTTTCCAACTGCAGGCAGCTACCAGGTAAAGCTGGTTAATAATTTCGGCTCCTGCATGGATTCAATTACAAAAACGATTACAGTTTCGCCAAAGCCTACTTTTGA
The DNA here is from genome assembly GCA_025924755.1 of Chitinophagaceae bacterium. Lineage (GTDB taxonomy): Bacteria > Bacteroidota > Bacteroidia > Chitinophagales > Chitinophagaceae > Flavisolibacter. The sequence goes on from JAICHT010000001.1 coordinate 10,548, forward strand.
CTTTACCGTTTCTGATTCCTCCAAATGCCAACCACCATTAACCACTAATTTTAGTACGGTTACCGGAGGCAATACCTATCAGTGGGACTTTGGTGATGGCAGCACTTCTTCAGATGCAAGTCCTCAACATACGTACAATGCGTTAGGTTCTTATTCTGTAACCCTGATTGCAAACAGCAGCGCAGGTTGTGTAGATACCGTAACAAAAAATGACCTTATTAAAATTCAGAAGCCAAACGTTTCATTTAAAATACCAATGCAGGGCGGTTGTCTTCCTTTTACCTTTGAGCCTTCTGCTGATATTACTACGTTAGATAAAGTAGTATCGTACCAGTGGGATTTTGGAGATGGCGGCACTTCTTCGGATCCAAATCCTCAACATACGTATAATAATATTGGAACGTATAAAGTCACACTTACTATTACCACCAGTTCCGGCTGTACACAAACAGATTCTTTGCCACAACGTGTAAAAGTAGGCACTCAACCTAAAGCTGAATTTACAGCCAATCAAACCGATGTATGTGCCAGCACTGCTATCCAGTTCACCGACAAATCTACACCCAGCGACAGTGTAGACTTCTGGATATGGAAATTTGGCGATGGTTCTATTTCTAACCAACAAAATCCTTCCCACGAGTTTTCAGATACCGGCTTACTTAATGTACAATTAGTTGCCTATAATAATGGTTGCGCAAGCAAGCCACTCAATAAGCCCAATTTTGTGCATATTAAACCTCCCATTTCTACATTCTCGTATCAACCCAATTGCAGCACTAAAACAGATTATACTTTTACCGATCATTCTATTGGAGCAAAAACCTGGCAGTGGGATTTTGGGGATGGCAGTCCTAAAGTAAACGCCACGAATCCCCCGGTACACAAATTTCCTGGGCTAGGCACCTATAATGTAACCCTTAATACTACAAATGGCGATTGTGCTTTTCAAATAGTAAGGACCGTTCGAATTTTTGATAAGACACCTGACTTTACAGCAGCGTCACCAGTAGGCTGTAAACCTTTTAATGCCCAACTTACTGCCTCTAGTCCCGACGCCGGCTCTATTAAGCAATACAATTGGAATTTTGGTGACGGGCATACCGGCACAGGTGGCAGTAGTGCCAATGTGTATTTAAAACCCGGTAATTATACAGTGAAACTTACTACCACCGATACGTTTGGGTGTGTAGATACAAAAACAAAAAATCAATATATACGGGTTAATGGCCCTACGGCTAGTTTTAGTAGTATAACGCATACTGGCTGTAAAGGGCTAAATGCCACTTTTGAAGATAAAAGTTCAACGGATAGTGTAAACGCTCTTGCAAGCTGGACCTGGAACTATGGAGATGGAACCAGTCAAACCTATACACAGCCGCCGTTTCAGCACGAGTACGATTCATTGGGAAATTTCACTGTTCTACTTACTGTAAAAGACGCTGCTGGCTGTACAGACTCCATTAGTAATACCAACTTTGTAAAAATATCACAACTGAAAGCAGATTGGGATGTTACAAGACAAACCTGCCCAAGTTCACCGGTTTCTTTTAAAAACAATACATATAGTAATAATGGCTTTACAAGCTTATGGAATTTTGGCAACGGTGACAGCTCCCGTGTATCATCTGTAAATTATGCTTATAAAGATACGGGTACCTATACCGTTAAACTCACCGTTCGGGATACGCTGGGCTGCGAAGATTCGCTGGTACGGCCACAATATGTCCAGGTTTACCGGCCAGTAGCTGATTTTACTGCCAACAATTTTATTTCTTACTGTATACCATTTGAAGCAAAGTTTACCAACACTTCTACCTATTATAACGGATGGTTGTGGGACTTGAGTACAGGTACGTCTGGACAAAAAGATCCTATAAACTTTTATACCAACGCCGGGAAATACAATGTGAGACTTACGGTGTATAGTCCGGGTGGATGTATGGATACCGTTACCAAACAGGTGCAGGTTTTTAACCTGTCTGATGCCAAATTCAAATATGCCCCCTTAAGTGGTTGCAGGCCTGTGCTTACCAGTTTTGAAGCCTTTGCTCCTATAAATGCGCATTTTGTCTGGGACTTCCGTGATGGCAACGTGGTAGATACGACCGTTAATAAAATACAGCACCTTTACGCCGAACCGGGCAACTTTGTGCCAACTGTGATTTTAAATGCTGATTCAGGTGCTTGCGTAATACCGCTCGTTGGAGTAGATACAATCCACTCCTATGGTGCCAAAGCCAGGTTCAGTATTGATAAAGCGCTTTTCTGCGATAGTGGTTCTGTACATTTAATGGATTCTACTTTTTCTAACGACGCTATTAGCAGCTATAACTGGAACTTTGGAGATGGTACTTCTTCTTCCGATCCTAAAGATTCTGTGCATTACTATAACAACCCCGGAACGTATGATGTTTTTTTAACCGTAAAAACAAAAGAAGGCTGCATAGATTCTCTACGAAGTCAGCCGATAAAAGTGGTGCAAAGTCCATTGATAGGTATACAGGGCGATTCTATTATTTGTATTAACGACCGGATGATTGAACATGGAATATTAAAGCGGTCCGACACATCCGCAGTAAAATGGGTATGGAACTTTCCAAACGGAAATGCGGCTATGGTGCAAGATCCGGCTAACCAGCAATATACTACGGCCGGAAGTTTTGTAATAACTACTGTTGCTACCAATAGCAGCGGGTGTACAGATACTACCACCAAAAACATCCTTGTCAACCCGTTGCCTGTAATTACCTTGCCACCTACCGTTACCAAACAAGTGGGACAGCCTGTTACATTGCCGGGCACCTATAGTTCTAATGTAATCAGTTACTCCTGGTCGCCGGATAGTACGCTCAGTTGCGCTGATTGTGCGCAACCGGTTGCCACGCCAAAATTCAATACTAAATACACGGTATCGGTTATTGATAGCAATGGTTGTAAAAACACAAGCGAAATACAGGTAATCATTCTTTGTAAAAATTCTGATGTATTTGTTCCTAATACTTTTTCACCCAATGGTGATGGCAGCAATGATGTATTTTATGTGAGAGGCCGCGGCCTGGAAAGAGTAAAAACCTTAAGAGTGTTTAACCGTTGGGGCGAAGTGGTTTTTGAAAAGAAAGATTTTGGGGTGAATGATGCATCTGCCGGTTGGGATGGCCGCTATAAGGGCAATCGTGCACAGGCGGATGTATATGTGTATCAAGTAGAAGTATATTGTGAAAATGGTGAAGTTTTAAGCTTTGCCGGAAACATTGCACTCATACAATAGTATTTATGCAAAAAAGAATTTTACCAGCCTTAAAGCAACTGGTGCTGTTAACCGGCATCAGTATGATTTTAATATGCAGTGCAGCAGCGCAAGACATCCATTTTTCACAATTTTACGAAGCACCTCTACTTCGCAATCCATCATTAGCCGGAATCTTTACGGGCAATGTCCGTGTTCAGGCAGTATATAGAGATCAATGGACCAGCGTTACCAATGCATATAAAACCGGCTCCTTAAATGCTGAATATAAAATGCATGTGGGCAAAAGCAATGATTTTTTAACTGCGGCTATACAACTATTGTATGATAGGGCCGGCACTATATCTTGGGTTTCCACGCATGTGCTGCCAGCTATCAATTACCACAAATCTTTAAGCAACGAAAAAAACAGGTACTTATCCCTCGGCTTTATGGGCGGCTTGGTGCAGCGCCACTTCGACCGCACTAAAATGACTACGAACAGTCAGTATGACGGCATGGGAGATGGTGAAAATTTTCCATCACCCCAATACAGTTACTTTGACGCAGCAGTAGGTATGAGCTATAATACCCAGCTAAACGATAACCCGGATAATAATATGTTTGTAGGTGTGGCCTACCACCATTTCAACCACCCAAAAAATTCTTTTTACCGGGATCAATCGGCGGAAGTAAATCCAAAACTTGTGGCGTCTGCCGGTTTCCGGTTTTCGGTAACGGAGGCCAGCTATTTTACAGTGTTGGCCGATTACTCCACACAAGCCCAGTTCCAGGAAATTATGGCTGGTGCCTTATATGGTATTAAGCTGGGAGAAGATTTGGATAAGCCCTTGTACACAGTGCACGGCGGCGCTTTTTTACGTTGGAATGATGCCTTTGTGCCCGTAATAAAATTGGATTACCAACCTTTCTCCGTTTCATTCAGCTATGATATTAATATATCTAAACTAAAAACATCCAGCTATGGCCGTGGCGGATTTGAACTGGGTATTACCTACGCCGGATTTAACAGCCTGGATAAAGATAATCCCGATTTGTATAAGCTTCGCTGCCCCCGGTTTTAAAAGCATTTGCTAATAGCGGAAGACAAAAATAAAATTTGTAAGAAGGCAGTATGCCTTCAACTTCCTTACGGCTTATTTGTTGCATACTCTTTACCAACTTACTAATAAATATGCAATTGCAACCAGGAAGCCCCGCACCCGATTTTACATTATACAATACAGAAAAAGAAAAGGTAACGCTGTCAGAACAGCAGGGATCTAATGTATTGCTGCTCTTTTTCCCTTTAGCATTTACTTCAGTTTGTACCGCGGAGTTGTGTTCGGTTAGAGACACTTTGAAAAAGTACGAGAGCCTGCAGGCAAAAGTTTTGGGTATTTCTGTGGACTCTTTGTATACATTGGGAAAATTTAAAGAAGCAGAACATCTTAACTTTCCATTATTAAGCGATTTTAATAAAGAAGTTTCCAAGCATTATGGATGCTTTTATGATATGTTTTCTTACGGTATGGAAGGTGTATCTAAGAGAGCGGCCTTTCTTATAGATAAAGAAGGAACTTTAAGATATACAGAAGTTTTGGAAAACGCCGGAAACCAACCCGACTTCAATGCCATAGAAAAAATATTACAAACACTTCCTTAAAACAAATGCATTTCGGCAAAAACTTTGCTTTTTATTTAATAAATTTATATATTGGTCAAAATAAAATTAAATTTGTTTCGTTGAAGAAAATTTTACCCATACTATTCATCATATTGTCCGCCTCTTTCTGTTCCGAAGGGCAATCGCGTTCTTCATCTATACCGGGTGACGGCATTGTACGTTTTTACCCAAACCCCGCTATTTCATCTATCACTTTCGATTTGCCCAAAGGTTATGAAAAAAATTATTCACTGGAAGTTTTTAGCTTTCTAGGCAGAAAGGTATATGAAGCCATAAACGTGAATCCACACACAACTGTTGATTTAACGGATTTTATCCGCGGCGTCTATATCTACCAGCTTCGCGACAAAAGCGGCAAAATGGTAGAATCGGGGAAATTCCAGGTATCTAAATAACATAGCTATATTACTTCTGCAATCAGGAACTTGAGGTATTGTGTATTTTCCATTCCCCATATAATAGGATGATCAGCTGATTGCGATTGGTAGGTAACCTGCCGCAATTTTCTACGGGCGTCTTTTGCTGCACTGTCTATTATCTGTAAAAACATTTCACTATGCACCAGATTGGTGCAGGAAGATGTTACAAGAAAGCCGCCCGGTTTTATCAACTTCATCCCTCTTAAATTAATTTCTTTATAACCTGCAATTGCTTTATCTATGTTGGCCCTGCTTTTAGTAAATGAGGGAGGATCCAGCATTACCACATCATACCGCTTGCCTTCGCTGCTCCATTGTTTTAATGCATCAAATGCATTTGCCGCTTCAAAGTGCACTATATGATCCAACTTATTTAATACCGCATTTTTATTGGCCTGCGCCACGGCATTTTCAGAAATGTCCAATCCCAGTACGCTTTTAGCACCATAATGTGCTGCATGAATTTCAAAAGTGCCGGTATAAGTAAAAGCACCCAGTACATCAGCTCCTTTTACTATATTACAGATAGCTTTACGGTTGTCCTGCTGGTCTAAAAAATACCCGGTTTTTTGCCCGTTCTTTAAATCTACATGAAACTTCAGGCCATTTTCATTAATGATGATATTCGTATCAAAAGGAGCTGATAAAAATTCTTTTTGTTGTAGCAGACCTTCCAGTTCTCTTACCGGCACATCGTTCCTTTCGTAAATACCCTTCGGATTAAAAATAACTTTCAAAGCGTTTACAATAGCCGGCTTCCAGAAATCAATACCCAAAGCCAGGGTTTGAATAACAAAATAATCATTAAACTTATCAATGATCAACTGCGGCAGATCGTCGGCTTCGCCAAAAACCAAACGGCAGTTCTCAGTATACCCAAGTTGCCGCCGGTACTGCCAGCATTGCCGTATCTTATTTTCAAAAAAAGTATCATCAATCAACGCTTTTTTATCGCGGGTCAGCAAGCGAACCATTATCTGCGACTGCTGGTTAATATAACCCCTGCCCGCAAATTTTCCATCTGCAAAAAAAATATCTACGATACTGCCCGGATCAGGATCGCCTTCTATCTTCTCTACCTCATTGGCAAAAATCCAGGGATGCCCGTTGGCTATTCTATTGGCAATCTTCCTTTTTAAATGAACTTTTTTCATAAAAGCCTGCAAACTACTCAAATTATGACAAGGCCATTCGTTAAAAAATTAGTCAGGTAAGACATTTTGTCTTCCTGTTAGCATTGGCAATATTATTGACGACGTACCTTTGCACACAATTTTTAAGTTTTAATATGAAACCACAGGATATATTCGATAACGATTCATTGCAGCCCGAAAACTCAGACGTTGATATTAATACGGATGAAAACATAAGCGGGAATACGCATTTAAATGATCCGGTCGTGGAAGAATCAGAACTGGAAAGTTTAAAAGATGAAATTGACAATTTAAATGATAAATACCTGCGCCAGGCAGCCGAGTTTGATAACTATAGACGCCGTACTGCTAAAGAGGCGAACGAGTTAAGACAAACCGCCGGACGGGAAGTAATTGCAGACCTGCTGGACGTTTTGGATGACAGTGAACGGGCTCAAAAGCAATTAGAGACTACCGATGATATCAAACAAATTCGCGAAGGGGTACAACTGGTATTTAACAAATTGCGGAGCACACTAATAAGCAAAGGCCTACGGCCCATGGAATCAATCAATAAAAATTTTAACCCCGACTTGCAGGAAGCTATTACCGAAATTGATGCAGGAGCGGATATGAAAGGTAAAGTAGTAGCAGAAGTTCAAAAGGGATATTACTTAAACGATAAGATTATACGTTTTGCAAAAGTGGTAGTGGGTAAATAGTTTGAAGGGTTGGTAAAACCCTGTAAAACTTCTATTTGTAAAGAATGCCAATATTGCTGTTTAGCAATTATCGGCAAATAGAAAAAAGTTGAGCAAAGCTGGAACATTACGGCTATAAATTACAAGCTACTGATATAGTACAAGAAAATGACTAAAAGAGATTATTACGAGATACTAGGAATATCAAAGACTTCCTCTGCAGATGAAATTAAAAAATCATATCGCAAGGTAGCCATGCAATATCACCCGGACAGAAACCCCGGGGATAAAGCAGCAGAAGAAAAATTTAAAGAGGCTGCTGAAGCCTATGAAATATTGAGTGATGCTGATAAAAGAGCACAATACGACCGCTTTGGACACGCCGGAGTAAGAGGTAATGGACGCGGACCACAGGGCGGACCTAATATGGAAGATATCTTTAGCCAGTTTGGAGATATTTTTGGCGAAGATATTTTTGGAAGCTTTTTTGGTGGCGGACAATCAAGAGGTGGCCAGGGCACACAAAGAAGTCGCGGTACTCGTGGTAGCAATCTGCGCATCAAATTAAAACTTACTTACGAAGAAATTGCAAAGGGTGTTAATAAGAGCATTAAGGTAAAAAAGTATGTTTCCTGTAATGTGTGCGGGGGCAGCGGTGCCAAAGATAAAGGCAGCGTACAAACCTGCGCTACCTGTGGTGGCAGTGGCCAGGTGCGCAAAGTAACTAATACTTTTTTGGGCCAGATGCAAACCGTGACCACCTGCCCTACTTGCGGTGGAGAAGGTTCTACCATCACTGCTAAGTGTGGCAATTGTAAAGGAGAAGGCAGGATGTATGGCGAAGAAACGGTTACTATTGATGTGCCGGCCGGAGTACAGGAAGGCATGCAATTAAATATCAGTGGCAAGGGTAATGCAGGCGAAAGAGGTGGTATGCCCGGCGATCTGATTATTTTAATTGAAGAAGAACAACACAAAGAGTTACAACGCGACGGCTTAAATGTAATTCACGATTTACATATATCATTTCCGGATGCTGTGTTTGGAACGCAGGTAGAAGTGCCTACTATTGACGGACGAGCAAAAATTAAAATTCCGGCAGGTACGCAAAGCGGAAAAATATTCCGTTTAAAAGGAAAAGGTTTTCCCGCAGTTAACAGCTACGAAAAAGGCGATCAGCTGGTGCATGTTAATATATGGACGCCGCAAAATCTATCCGGTGATGAAAAAGCAGCCTTGGAACGTTTAAGCTATTCTAATAATTTTAAACCAAGCCCCGATAAGAATCAACGTACTTTTTTTGATAAAATGAAAGAGATGTTCTCTTAAGAATGTCTCTTTCTTTTACTGTATATTTTCTTTGCTTCTTGTATTAATCCAAGCAATTCTTTTTGAGAAGCGTTGGTCATATCAACTGATTGCATCGCCAGTTCCAGGGCGGTATTCCAGGAAACCGATTTGGTAAATTCAGAATCACGAAGGAGCGATCCAAATAAAATGACAGCACTGGCAAACCGGTACATACTATCGGTACTCTCAAACTTTTGATAACGAATATCAGGTGTTTCTGCAAGACTACATTTCCTTTTAGTGGCTGTTTCTGTATACGTTAAATTAAAGGTACAAGGCTGCAATGGGCTTTGGCTTTTAACCTTCTCTACATTTTCTACAGCAGGTACAATTTCAAAAGCTACTAATAAACTATAAGCCGGTCCAATTTCGCCACCCTCTATTACAGCTAAACTGTCTCTTATGGCACCTACTTTATTATCAAACCCTATAATTCTATAATCTTTTATCAATGCCGGATTTAAGTGCACGTCTAAGTGTACATCATCGGCAACAGTATACAGGGTTTGCATAAATTCTTTCAGCAGTACTTTTTCAGCTTCTGCATAACTGTCTATATAAGCAAAGTTTCCATTGCCTTTTTGCGCCAGCACCTGAATTTTAGAATCTTTGTAATTGCCCATCCCCACTCCAAGGCAGGTTAAGTAAATGCCCGATTCTTTTTGTTTGCTCACCAATTGAGCCAGTTCATCTTCACTTTTGAGGCCTACGTTAAAATCGCCGTCAGTTGCCAGGATCACCCGGTTATTACCGCCTTTAATAAAGTGGGCTTTTGCAACACTATATGCCAGCTTTATGCCCGACTCTCCGGGTGTAGAGCCACCGGGCTCCAATGCGTCTATTACTTTAAAAATCGAATCTTTATTAACCCCGCTTACAGCATTCAAAAGCACACCCACAGTACCACCATATACTACAAGGGAAACAGAATCTTTTGCCCGCAGGTTATTTACCAAAGCATTGAACCCGGCTTTTAATATAGGCAACCGGTTGGGCATATCCATAGAGCCGGAAACATCTATTAAAAAAACCAGGTGGGTTGGCGGCAACGTATCCAGGTTTATTTTTTTAGAAGTAATTTTTGCAAACAATAATTGATTCGTACTATTCCACGGGCAGGCGGTAAGCGTAGTTTGTATTTCGAATGTCTTGTGATTTTTGGGTTCCGAATATTTAAAATTAAAATAGTTCAGCATCTCCTCTATGCGTACGGCATCGGCCGGCACTTCTGAGTTCATATTCAAAAACCGCCGTATATTACTGTACGATGCCCTGTCCACATTTAATTTTAAGCTGGTGACCGGGTAGCTGGCCGCATTAACAAAACGGTTTTCAATAGTGCTGGCATACGTTTCATCGCCTACAAACCATTGCTCCTGTACTTCACGTTGCAGGTTTTTTGTAAAAGATGATAAATTATACCCATGAAGAGTTGACGAAGCCTTATCGATTTTTAGCTGTACGTTGATAAAGTCGGTTGCATTTACAACCAGTTTTTGTGTGATGTAACCTGAGAAAGAAAAATTAAAAGTGTCTATTTTTTTAGTTGTAGTAATGCCGAAAGAACCCGTATTACCACTGTAATATTTATAACCGGTAGAAGATTGCAAAATGGTAACATTCTGCAAAAGATTACCCTTTTCGTCCTGCACTTTGCCCCGGATGTAGTATGGCTGGGCAAGTACCGCTGAAGGTATTGAAAGTAATATGGCAATATATAGGATATTCTTCAAAGCAAGCATCAGGCAACAAAGTACAAAAAAGGGAGCTTCCCATCAACCCGCATCCACCAACTGGTAAATTTCTTTAAGATTTCTACCCAAACCATCATAATCTAACCCATACCCTACTACAAATTTATCCGGAATATTGAATCCGATATAATCAATAATAAGCGGATGTTTTAAGGCATCAGGCTTGTGCAGTAACGAAGCAATTTTTAAAGAAGCCGGCTGCTGGTGCTGGAGTTTGGGTAAAAAATTATGTAGGGTTTTTCCGGTATCTACAATATCTTCCACAATAATAAGGTCGCGGCCAATTAAGTCCATCTCCAAACCAATAGCGGTGATTACCTGTCCCGACGATTTCATGCCTTTGTACGATGCCAGCTTGATAAAACTGATTTCGGCATCAATAGTAATATGCCTGAACAAATCGGCCGCAAACATGAAAGAGCCATTTAATATGGCAATAAACAATGGTTTTTTATCTTTATAATCTTTATTGATATTGCCGGCAATTTCCTTTACTTTTTGTTGAATCGCTTCTTCTGCGAGGTAGGTTTCAAACGATTTATCATGCACTTTAATTAGCGGCATTGGCAGCAATTTTATTTATACGCAACTCCTGTCCTATTTTTAAACTCAGCGACTGCAAATCATTCCATTTCAAAACATCATTTATACTTACCGCATATTTTTTTGCTATGGAGTACATTGTTTCTTTGGGCTGCACCTTGTGTATTACAAATGCATCCTGGTTACTTACCGCAGCAGGTGTTTTTACCAATGCCATATCGGTATTGGATGTAGCAGTTGTATTATTGGTTACTGGTTGTGTAGCCGTTATTAGCTTAGGTATGGCAGGGGCTTTATCGTGTAAATACAGTACTTCGCCAACCTGGGGCTGCATACCTTCTTTTAAATAATTATACTCCAGCAAGCTTTCCATCCGTATGCCTTCTGACTGTGCCACTTCGTACAAACTTTCACCAGCCACCATTTTGTGAAAGTCGTTAGCGCCTTTTTTTCTTTTGCGCTGCAAAAAAATAAGTACGTCGGTGGCAGCTAGTTCCTGCGGTTGCATATCATTAAAATCAAAAAGACGTTTAAGCGATATTTCATGATCTTGTGCTAAGGCAAGGTAAGAAGTGCCTTTTGGCGCGAATACTACGGCTGTTTCATTTATTTGAAATACACCATCCGGATAGGTTTTTTGTTTAGCCACCGGGTTTGCTGCAGGACCGCTTACTATCGTTCCTTCGTCGGTAGCATGAGCAGAAGTGGAAGCCATCATTTGATCGCCGGTTAAACTTTTACGGCCCAAAGCCACCAGCGTATAGTCTTCTAAATTATAATCTTCAATCAGCTTTATAAGGATTTGTGGATATTTAGGGTTGGTGGCATAGCCTGCTTTTTTCAAACCCCAGGCCCAGCCTTGATAATCGGTAGGATCGAGTTGAAAAAGGAAAGCATAACGGGCACTGTTTTTTAAAAAGTCAGAATGATCTTTATAAGAGTCAATAGCCTGGTCATATTTTCGAAAGTGTTCTCCTTTGGCATCATCGTCATGCACGACATATTCGCCTTTCCAGTCGGCTTTACATTTGATACCAAAATGGTTGTTGGATGCCAATACCAGATCGCTTTTACCGGCTTCGGTTTCGTGTATGCCTTGTGCCAGCGTGATAGCAGCCGGTACGCCGGTGCGTTTCATTTCTTCAATAGCAGCGTCGTGGTAGTTGGCAATATATTCTCTTACTGCCGCGGAGGATTGTGCGCCTGCTACTGCAGCCAAAAGCATCAATAATAATACTAATGGCAACCTGTGTTGTTTCATTTAAGTTTTTTAGGTGTATCAGAAATTAACTAACGTACTTTCCGAATCAGGTAAATTCCATCCCTTACCGGCAACAACACTTTTTCTATATCTGCCCGGCCTGCTATAAAATCGTTAAACGATTGAATTGCTTTAGCGCTTTTGCCTGTAAGTTCTTTTTCTAATACCTGTCCGTGAAAGAGCACATTATCCGCTAAAATATAACCGTTTTTCCGCACTTTTGGTAAAACCCGGTTAAAATAATTGATATACCCTGTTTTATCGGCATCTATAAATACAAGATCCCACACTTCCTGCAATGTTTCCATTATGGTTAACGCATCTCCTATATGCAATAGTATCTCACCTTTATAAACAGATCGTTCAAAATAACCTTTAGCAGTAGCAGCATCTTCCTCTCTTAGCTCAATAGTATGCAATTGCCCGCCTTGCCGCAACCCTTTAGCGAGGCATAAAGCACTGTAACCTGTAAATGTACCGATCTCTAAAATACGGCGGGGCTGTATCATACAGCTTATCATCTCCAGCAATTTGCCTTGTAAATGGCCACTCAGCATATGCGCATGCGGATGATGCCCATAGGTGTAATCAGCAATTTCCTGCAGCAAGCTATCATCAGGCGACGTATATTTTTCGGCATATTGCTGTGCCAGCGGATTTAAAAGGTCCATTAGTGTATAAGATAAGCTCCGTCTGCTTTTCTTTTAGACAATAATAAAAGGCCCAGAAAGGTAAGCAGCCCGTTGATAATTAATAGTTCTAATCCAATTTCAAAATTACCAAATAACTGCTTTTGAAATTTATCAATAAAAAAGCAAATAGCCGGGGACGCGACCGCCACTACCGGCACCCATTTATCGTGGACGCTGCGTTTGGTAAGAATACCGAAAGCAAACAAGCCAAGCAGCGGCCCGTAAGTGTAGGCAGCCACTTTTAATATCACACCAATCATACTGGGGCTGTTTACCCATTTAAAGATCATTACAAAAAGCAAAAACAAAAAAGCAAAACTAATATGCACGACCTGCCGCACTCTTTTTCGTTTTTTCTCCGGCCAGTCTTCTCTTCTTTTCAAACCTAACAGGTCAATACAAAAAGATGAGGTTAATGCGGTAATGGCTCCATCGGCACTCGGAAACAAGGCTGATATTAATGCCACAATAAAAACGATGGAAATCACCGGAGGCATATGCTTTAAAGCTACCTCCGGAAACAATTTATCGCCAGCCACACCCACGCCATTGCTGCTGGCAAATAAATACAACAAGCCTCCTAAAAAAAGAAACAAAAGCACCACCACTGCCTGGATTACAGAAAAGGTGATCATGTTTTTTTGCGAATCTTTCAACGTCCGTACACTGATATTCTTCTGCATCATTTCCTGGTCGAGGCCGGTCATAGTAATGGTGATAAAGGCTCCGGCAATTAATTGCTTTAGAAAAAACAACTTACTATTCGGGTCAAACACCCACATCCGTGTAAAACCTCTTGCCTCAATGGCTTTTATTCCGTCAGATATATTTAAGTGAAGCGAACTCAATATATAAAATACACAAATCACCAGTCCAACAAGCATACACGTAGTTTGCAACGTATCCGTCCACACAATAGTTTTTACACCACCTTCAAATGTGTAGAGCAATATCATTAATAAAATAATCAGGGTAGTAAGCCAGAAAGGAATGCCAAAGCCGGAGAGTATGGCCTCCTGCAAAATATTTACTACCAGGTACAGGCGTGCAGTAGCGCCAAGTGACCGCGACAATATAAAAAAAGAAGCGCCGGTTTTATATGACACTAATCCCAGCCTGGTTTGCAGATAATTATAAATAGAAGTAAGGTTAAGTTTATAGTAAAGCGGCAATAGCACATATGCCACTACGAAATATCCAAGCAGGTAACCAATAACAATCTGGAAATAGGTAAACGCATCGATGCCCACAGCGCCGGGCACGCTTACAAAGGTGACACCGCTTAAGGAAGTGCCGATCATACCAAACGCCACCAGCATCCAATTAGAGTTCCGGTTGCCGATAAAAAAAGATTCGTTATTGGAGTTTCGGGAGGTAAAATAAGCCACTACTAACAGCAAAACAAAATAGCCGATTACAAAAGAAAACAGTAAAGCAGGCGACATAGGTTTTTTTTGAAAAATTCTTGGGCACAATAACAGTAAAGCTTTGAAGATAAAAAAATTTGTTTTCCTTTTGCTTTTATATTAAACTGCTTATTATGCACATTGGCAAACTGGCTATCTTTTGCGGATCTAAATTTGGAAGCAATGCGCTTTACGCACAGCATGCAAAAGAACTTGGCAAGCTGCTGGCCGAACATGATATTGAAATGGTATATGGCGGTGGTAAAAACGGGTTGATGGGTGTAGCAGCTGATAGCATTATACAAAACAACAGCGTGATACGGGGCGTGATACCGGAGTTATTACTACAATGGGAAAGCCATCATCAAAATATTTCGGAACTGCTGATAGTGGAAGATATGCACCAGCGCAAACGGAAGATTTACGAAATGTGCGATGCAGCTATCGTATTGCCCGGCGGCTTCGGCACCTTGGATGAATTGTTTGAAATATTGACATGGAACCAGCTTTCCATACACGATAAGGAAATATTTATTTTAAATTCCGGCGGGTTTTATAATCACCTTATAAAGCATATGCAGCAAATGGCGCATGAAGGTTTTTTATATGGCGATTTAAGCGACCAGTTTATTGTGTTAAACCAACCGAAAGAGTTGCTGAAATTCCTGAAAAAAACAAACTAGATATTGCCCCATACTATTAACCAGCAGGACTTCAAACATTACCAGTCGGGTCTCATTTTCCAAAACACTTTATAAGCGATCAGATTAATGCAAATAACCGCCACTACTAAGATATATTGAACATTAACGGAAACATTTTCCTGATAAATTACTGGTATAAGATAACGTGAAACAAAATCTTCCTGATATGTTGATAGTCCTGCAAGAAAAGCAAAATGATTTTCAAGTTGGGTAAGCGGACATATTACACCCGGTGATACCTCCGCAAATACAGCCCATGCCACGGAGCAAAGATGGATGATCGTCAGCCAACGTTTTCTGTTTGCAAAGAAGCCACCTACTACAACAAACAGTATAAATAATAAATGAAATATTATAGTAAGTTCAGTTAGGTTTTGATATATAGTTCTCATTTTCAATTTCAAAAATACTGCACACTTAGCGCATGTTTGAAGTTTGTTGCTACGTAAGCACATAACCAATTACCGGACTGTTTAAGCCCTTCCGGGTGAGGGTCCTATTTTGCGCATTGGGAAAGTGATCTTTTACCAGACCGTATACTTCTCCGTTACCATAATTTGCCTATGCCAGCAGCCTCCTGAAGTCTTTACGTTAAGTTAACCACCGGACCTTTTGAATTTTCTCTTTGTATTCTTTAATTCAATTTTTTATTTTTTATATGATCACCGTTCCTACTTCATTTTTCTAATAATCTTTTATTATAAAACGGCGTTATTTGCTGTATTGTCATACAATCGGGTTAAGCATCAGCCGCATTACTTAAAAAGTACTTGCGCAAAATGATAAAGATTGTTGCGCCATACCGGCCAGGTATGCCCGCCGGCATATTCGCTGTAGGTATATTTCACACCCATTTCATCAAATTTTTGAAGCATGATTTTACAGTTGTTGTAAGCGATGTCTTCTTTACCACCTATTGCGATCCAAAAAGATTTTAAGTTATTGTTGATAGTAGCCGCATTGTTTTTCATGAACTCATATTGCGGATTGGATAACGCTGGTTGATTGGCAAACCATCCCGAACTGAACACACCCAGGTAAGAAAACATATTGGTATTCTTAATTCCGGCATACAACGTTTGCAAGCCGCCCAACGACAGACCGGCCAACGCCCTGTTCTTCGCATCGGTTTCCGCACGGTAATTTTTCTCCACAAATGGTATTACGCTGTTCTTCAATTCGTTCTCAAATAGTCGCAATGATTGCTCGCCAAATCCGGCTAATCCTCCACTGCCTACATTTCCATCTATCATGACAATCAACATTGGTTTTGCCTTTCTTTCGGCAATCAGGTTATCAAGTATCAGATCCGTTCTTCCCTGTTCGGCCCATCC
Source organism: Chitinophagaceae bacterium (assembly GCA_025924755.1). Lineage (GTDB taxonomy): Bacteria > Bacteroidota > Bacteroidia > Chitinophagales > Chitinophagaceae > Flavisolibacter. The sequence goes on from JAICHT010000001.1 coordinate 26,758, forward strand.
TCTTTCATCCTCTCCGCCGCCGTGCAGAATGTACAGTACCGGGTACTTTTCATTTGCATTGACATCGTAACCCGGAGGTGTATAAATAAAAAATCGCCGCCATGAATTGGTAACGGAGGAGTAATACCGCTTGCTCCGGACATCACCATGGGGAACGTTTTTTACCGCATAGTAATCGCCGTCTGCAAATGGTATTTCAATACCGCTTGCCATCCGTCCCATGCCGTAAAAGGTTTCACTGGCAGGATCGGCGACAGCAATATCATCGATAAACAACGAATAATAATGAAATCCCTCACTGATGGAGTCCGTCGTAACCTGCCAGTATCCACCGGTATCTTTTGCCATGTCATATTTCCTCCCTAAATCAACTTGCAGCTTTTGTGCATTCGGTCCTTTGATGCGAAAAATCACCCTGTTGTCCGGCAAGATTTGCGGGTATTTTGCGGAGCGAACATTGGTGGAAGCCGGTGTTCCTAAAACAGTGTATCTGGAGAAGGAGGAAACATCGACCGGCTTAAAAAGGAACTGCGAGAACATGTATAAACCATTCTTCCAGACTTTAAAATCATGCACACCCGGCTCGATGTAATAAATGTGGGGAACGCCTTTTTCGAAGAGGTAATCGTGTGTCCGTTTGCTGAATGTAATTAGTCCATCCGCATCGCCACAGGAAATCCAAAGGAGCTTCAGTTTCGCTTTTGCCGCTACCGGATCAGGCACGAGTTCTTCCGGAGTTTTAGTATTGGGTGCAGAAGAAAAACCGCCAACCCAGGCAAACTTGTCAAGGTTACCCAAACCAAAGTTCAAAGATTGTCCGCCGCCCATGGAAAGACCTGCAATTGCACGATGTTCGCGGTCTTTCAGAACTGGAAATTTTTTTTCGATAAAAGGAATTAAATCATTCAGCAAATCTTTTTCAAAAGTGGCAAAAGCCTGCACTTTTGCACTGTCGAAAATGTTGCCGATTGCACGGTCGTCTTTCATGGCCCTACCATTGGGCATCACTACAATCATGGGTTCAATTTTTCTTTCAGCATAAAGGTTATCCAATATCACTTCAGGATGACCACCATTGAGCCATTCTTTTTCATCGCCGCCGATGCCATGTAACAGGTACAGTACGGGATATTTTTTCTTTTTTGTATAACCAGGCGGTGTGTAAATCAACGCTCTTCTCGTTGTACCGACTGTTTGTGACGTATAAGTGATAGTATCAATTTTTCCATGAGGAATAGCTGCATTTACAACATCAAAACCCATCGGCGCTTCTTTCACCGACGGTTGTGAACTGGCAGAAAAACCGTATAGCATTCCGATGAAAAGTGGGAGAAAAAGTCGCTTCATATTTGTCGTTTTTCTTTAAAATTATTTTTGGCCAATTGTTTGACAAGTTGATATTTGCCGCTTTTTCTATTTAAAAATTTCCAGCAAAGTTGTGTCGAGATAAAGAAGTTCAACGTACCCGGATCATCATATACGCCACCGTCAACATTTCATGGTAATAGTGGAAGCCTTCTTCCACAGGGCAGTTGTGCCCATCCAAACGTTATCAACAACACTTTGGGCCTGAGGCGATACAATACGGAATCAGTCTGCGAAATGGCCTGTGCTGTAGATTTAAGATTCATTGCTAAGAACTTTAAATTAAAAATGGATATGATTGATAGTGAAAACTGCCTATCATGGATATTGCATTTAAATAGCTCTCAAGCTGCAACTAAACTCCCCTCATCTGCCTGTTGGTTTATATACTGATTAACCTACTGAATGGAAATATAGACATAAAGCCTCTTTCCTTACAAGCTGTTATCTCAATTGTTCTAAGGTGTTTATTAGCCATATAACATATCTATTCTTTAAATTGATACCGCCTCATTGTGCTTCCTTTGGCGTATACCCCAATAAGGAAAGCATTTTTAACCCATACCGCTTTCCTAGCTCCCGGTAGCCTGCTGCCGTAAAATGCAGGTTGTCGCCTCGTTGCGGACAGCCGGCTGAAGATATCACGTATGCATTGGGAATAGTATTGGGCAAGGTTGCAATAATTGTATTCATGCTGGCACAGGCACCGCCCTGGTCGGCATTCACCGTTTCACCCGCCAACAGGGGTAGGGTGTTTGGTTTCAGATTTAAATCTTTCAAGAGATTATCATAAACGGCTTTCACTTTCTCTGGCCAGCTTGTGTCGCCGGTGTTCGATTCGCCCTGGTGCAAAAGAACGCCTTTGATAACACCATCTCTCTGGGCCAGTCTTGCCATTTCTACCAACCTTTCATACGGATTGCCATCATATTCCTTGATCATCGCGATCATCCAAGCCGGTGCTGTTGAAACGTATGACTGAAGGCTATCTTTCATAAACAACTCGATTTTACACCCGCCAATGGCAACATTGATGACACCCACCGTTACATCTTTCGGAAGATTGGCTACCAGCGTCCGGCCAAAATAATCGGCCGGCGTAAGTCCTGTACGGCAACGACATAAAGGCGGAACAGCGGTGTACCACTTGCCCTTCTCCCGTCCAAGGTCCGGGCAATCCACTGCTTCCAATACTTTGAACCGTCTATCTACGGTTGAATCCTGTGCTTCAATTTTTGCATTGCCTTCCATGTTCGACTGGCCAAAGCAGAGGAAAATGTAAAACTTCTTATCCTGCGAAAATGCCGATATACTGAAGCAAAGCAATCCTGCCAGTATCAATAAGCTATATTTGATTTTGTGTTTTTTCATGATTGTCAGTATATGGTTTGTGTTTTTATTTACGGGGTTGCAACTGCAAGATGCTTACGGAGTACGGATCCAGTGTTCGGGTAAACACCGGGGTTACGCCTTTTATTTTTATCGTCATTGGTACAATCTTTTCCGGCTCTGAGATTGTGTTGGTAGCTTCCGGTTTATCACCTTTTATCATAATCAAAGTAGCATTCGGCGAAACATTAGTAACCCCGTTCAGGTTGATTTCAACCGGCTGCTTTTTTCCTGTTGTGTTAACTAACTTCAGATAAAGGTTGCCTGTTTTTTCATCCTTTGTCGCCGCATAGAATAGCGTGGGAACAGACTTGGGCTTTCTGTTTTCTGCGCTATCTTGTTTGGTCATGGGCCTGTCCTGCATGGGTATATTTTCTGCTGCTACCGGCACAATTTTATCTCCCAGATATTGGCTGAACAGTTTCTGTACATAATAAGAAGGCGAACCGTAGCTTGACAAAGCATCGTAGCCTATCAGATCAGAATCCCACTGCCAGGCTTTGGGAGCGGTGGCGGTGGCGGTGTTCACGTTCACAAAAAGGGGCGCATAACAAGACATGATGATGAGGTCTGAATTCCGTTCCATGCCTGTCATCCAGGCGGCATCACCGAGTGCCGCATTTAAATTGGTAGTTGGTGCGCCTTCCCGGGTTGCCCATTCACCCACAAAAATCTTGGGTCCGTTGCGGTCATACTTGTCATATTGAGATGCATTTTCCCACATCTCCCATGAGTTGCGGTAGTAATGCTCATCTTCTACTTCAGGCTTTTTGCCCGATGTTACTTTCATATTTGGGTACTGCGCGTCGGCGATGGTTGATATACATGTCAATTGCGGGTACTTCGCTTCAATAGCCGCTCTGAATTGGGTGAACCGGCCGTTGTAGCTATTTGACCTGTCAAACCAATCTTCATTGCCAATCTCCACATACTTAAGCTTTAATGGAGCCGCATGCCCGTCTGCAGCACGTTTAGCTCCCCAGTAAGTGGTCGTATCACCAATCACGTATTGTATCTCATCCAAAGCATCGTCCACATAAGGTTTTAAAAGTGGTCCGGCATCTACATGGTCGCCCTGTAATGAATAACCGGCATATACCGCCAGCAACGGCTCTGAGCCCATATCTTCACACCATTCTAAAAATTCAAGCAACCCCATGCCATCCGAAGGGCGATATCCCCAGGAGCCTCTATGCCCTGGTCTGCTTTCCAACGGCCCTAAGGTTGTTTTCCATGGAAAGGCATCCGTTATCAACGGACCTTCTAAAAAATTACCACCAGGAAAGCGAAGAAATTTGGGTTTCATATCCACCAGCATTTGCATCAGATCGGTTCTGTTTCCGTTAGGACGGTTGTTGTAGGTTGGTGGAAATAGAGAAACAAGGTTGAAATAATACAAACCTATGCGGTTGGTTGCAATTACAATGCGGGCATCCTTCGTCGGCTTTATGCCGGAAGCTGTAGTTAATGTCAATTCATATCTTTTCCAAGACTCGTTTTTCTCAAGATTGACGGAGCCTGACGCATATACGGTTTTTCCGTCCCTGCTTTCCAGGGTAACGGTAATGGGCCCTGCTGTTTGGTTTTCAATAACCGGAAGCATTGGTGTGGTAGGTTTTGCCTCCCAAGGCCAACGGAAAGGTTCCCTTCGGTCTGTTCCTTTTATGTAAAATGAAGCTCTGTATGCGGTGGAAGGCTTTATAGGAATTCCCCAATATCCTTCGTTAGCTATGCCAACCCGTCCAGCGGCTTTTTCTACAGTCAGTCGTAAGCAGGTGGAGAGTGCGCCATTTATGGCAAGGCGGCGTTCATCAAGAGGAATATTTTCTTCCGAAGCACCGATTAATTTTATACTGGCTTTTGCAGCCGAATCATCCTTTACAAGGCTCCATCCCTCCGGCGTATTTTTATTGTCCTTGAATATCCTGTTACGTATCAATTCGGCATATAAACCGCCATCATAAGAATGGTTGATTTCTTCTGTCATTAATCCATACAGCATGGGACTGACGGTAGCGCCAGGCTTGGTTAAGTCTAAGGTGAGTTTTGGCTTTTGCGCTTTTGCATTAGGATTGATCAAACCGGCTAATGCTATTACACAAAAAACCAGCTTTAAAATACCTCGTTGAAACATATTCTTTTTCATGAAGTGATTTGGTTAAAAGTATTTGATTGTTTTTTTAAGCCCTGATATGCAGTGTCTTTTTCCCGACTGTTATTTTGCCGCCTTAAAATTCACGACATCCCAATATGCTTTTTTGGGTTGACGTTTCGTATCAAACAACAAAGGATAATTTTTGCGACCCCTGCCATCCAACCAGGAATAGCGGTCGCTGACATTCCAGAAAGTTACGCCGGTTAACTTGTTTTTGTACTGGCGGAAAACATCAAAAAACATTTTGTACTGGTCTCTTTGCTGTTGCTCCATTTCCGGTGTAAAGTTTGAGGTCGTATCGCTCCGGCCCTGAACAAGTTGACCACCCTGCCGACCCGCATACACCGATACATCCAGTTCTGTTACCTGAACCTGCAAGCCTAATGATGAAAATAGTTGGATGGATTTTCTCAGTTCTTCTCCCGAAGGATTGTTAACTGACCAATGGCCCTGCAAACCCACTCCATGAATGGGAACGCCTGCCTCTTTTAATTTTTTGACCATCTCGTAAATCTTTTCTCTTTTCTTCGGATTTTCAGTATTGTAGTCATTGTAAAAGAGAACGGCCTTTGGATCGGCAGCGTGAGCATATTCGAATGCCTTGGCAATAAACTCTTCGCCGCAGATTTTATACCATGCCGATGGACGATAAAAAATGGAATCCCTGTCGTCAATGGCTTCGTTCACCACATCCCACCCATAAACATAATCTTTGTACCGGTTCACCACTGTTGTGATATGATCTTTCAATCGTTGCAGCACCACCTCTTTTGTTACGGTATCACCGGTTGCGGTTTGGAACATCCAGGACGGCGCCTGCGCATGCCAGCACAAGTTATGGCCCCGCAATCGCATTCTGTGCTTTTTTGCAAACGCAGCAATCGAGTCGGCATCTTTCCAGTAGTATTCATTTTCGCGAGGATGAATAGGTCCCATCTTCATGGCATTTTCCGCAGTAAGGCTGTTAAATTGATTCACGATCAGTACTGAATCTTCACCATGCAACATCCGGGGAGCAACCGCTACACCAATTGGGAAAAAGTCTTTGTAATAATCTTTCAACCCTTTAGCTGATATGGGTTTTGCCCCTGTTGTTTTTATACTGCTGGAACAGGACGCAAAAAACAATGACACAGCAAGAGCAACCAGTATTCCTTTTCGTATGTTCATATTTGTTAAGAGTGGTTTTATATAACCTGAAATCAATAATACGTTATTCAAGCGCCGTTACCCGCTAATCGCTTGTCTTCACGGTAAAATCATCCGGCTTCGTTTATTTGTTTCTTGTGATTTTATTGTCAATATGGAAATAATCAAAATCTACAAATCCACCGACCACTTTGGTTGCGTAATTAAATAAGCCAAAGCGGTAACCCATGAAATGCGCCAGTGTATAAACCATCTGTATTGGCGCACCCACCGGTGTCCATCTTTTGCCATCCAGGCTGTAGTAGAACGTGCCTTTGTCGGAACGATTTGTAAAATCAGCATCGGCTTTTAAGTACACCTTTTTTTGCGTTAGCGGAATACGCTCCACTTCAACCGGCGAAGTTTTTTCACCACTCACCATCTCGATATATTTTGCGCCGCCTTCTGCTTTTACACCCACCCAGCCATATTGCTTTGACCAAAGTGTGAGACCGGCGCAATCGCCGTCCTTCATTCCATCCACATCTATGGCAGTGATGCCGGAACAAACCGGACCAATGGTGCGTTGTGTCAGCATATTGCGGGCAAAGTAAATGGAGGTGTCCACCCGGCCGGTGGTCAGCCGAAGGTAACCAGGCCGCTTCGTTAATGACCAATACGAGTTATCCGGATTGTGGTTCCATTGCCAAACCAAGGGCAAGGCAGCGTCACCCTTTTTGCGGGTGAATTCATCGGAGGCCACAATGCCGGGAATCAATCCTTTGCTGGCTGGAAGATTAAGCGTATCGGGCACCTTGCCATCTACACCCAACACCGGCCAGCCATCTTCCCATTTTACCGGCACGAGATAAGGAATGCGCCCCACCGCACCAAAATCGCGAAACAGGTAAGCAAACCACTCTCCTTTCGGTGTGCTGATCAAGCCACCTTGTGCCACGCCTTTGTCCTGCAAGGCAAGGCGTCCTTCGTAAGGGCCGGTGATCTTATCGGCACGATGAACAACAACCGTACGCATGCCGCCTCTGGGCCAGGTAATGTTGAACAGGTAATATTTCCCATTGATCTTGAATAGCTGCGAGCCTTCTGCAGGAAGGCCGATGCTGGATCCTGCCGGGGCACTGGCGTTTTCAATAATCACTTGTTCTGCGGTACCGGGTTTTACACCCGAAGCATCGGCTGTGAGTTCAATCAATCGCAGTTTGCCTGCGCCGGTGATCATGTACACCCTTCCATCATCGTCAAAAAACAGGGAAAGGTCATGATAAGACGGTGCAAATGGCGATACATGCCAGGGACCTTTCTCAATATTTTTGGTTGAATAAACGTAGGTTTTACCAGTGGTTTGTGCAAAGGTGGAAACGTAATAGGTGCCGTTATGGTAACGAATGCTACTGGCCCAGGAACCTTTTCCATAAGCGCTTTTTCCATTTTTAAGATTCAGCGCATCCGCATTGGCCAGCGTATCATAGGCATAGTTCACCAGCGTCCAATTCACCAGGTCTTTCGACTTCATAATGGGCACACCCGGACTCAGGTGCATAGTAGTGCTGCTCATGTAATACGTATTCCCCACCCGAATCATCGACATATCAGGCACATCGGCATAAATGATTGGATTTGTTGCATGTTTTGTTTGAGCTTGTGAAGGCAATATCATGAGCAGCATCAACATCGCAGGTAAACTAAATTGGCAAAGCAATTTTTTCATTATAACAGCTTGGTTAGAGGGTAATGAAACTACCATTGCCCTATTTATTGATTTGAGTTTGTGCAATACTGGTAAAAGTATTTTATTTCTGCTTTAGTATAAAGCTAATAGTGTTTATATAAAATGCTTTTTTGCAGCGGGAAACCGTAGGTACTATTATGCTGACCAGAAATACCAGCAATAGTGGCTGAAAATGTTTTGTAACTTTATACATTTCCTTGTACAGTAATTGAAATCATTACGATACGTTTGCCCACCAATTCTAAATCATCCATCAATACCTCCAGCTTTCCTCCCGAAAGTGAAGAAGTCGAAACTTCAAATTTTTTCCATCTTTCCTTGTCTAAATCAATACCTCCTAATATTAACCATCCACCATAACCGGAAGTATTCGCTATGACTTTGACTTCAGATGCGTTAAGCGTTTCCACACCAAAATAATTGTTGTAAACGGCTATAGGAAAACATGGAAGATTCCTCCTTGTATAAGAACAAGTCGAAGTCTGCTCATTGCCTTTTACATACCAGACTATTAAAGTTAGGCCGCGCCTGGAACTGCGATGCTGGTACTCCTTCTTTGTTATAAAGATTCCGATTCAACGAATCATCAGCCACCTGCTTTAGCTGCTGCTATTTTGATTCTTTAAATGCTGTAACAGGTTGAATGGTTCCGTCGGGATTAAAATGCAATTCCGTTACTTTCACATTACGTAAATAGGTTTTGCCGGACAACTGAACGTCATGATAAAACAAATACCACTTGCCACGGAATTGCATAATGGATTGGTGGCTGGTCCAGCCTTCCACAGGATTCAGTACCACTCCTGTATATGTGAAGGGACCATAAGGATTATTGCCGATGGCATACACGATTTTGTGTGTATCACCTGTTGAATACGTGAAGTAATATTTTCCATTATACTTGAACATCCACGAGGCTTCAAAGAAACGTTTGTCGTTGTTTTTTTCCTTAAACAAACTGCCGCTGCTATCCACAATTTTAATTTCTCTTACCGGTTCCGCCAAGGCTTTCATATCAGCACTTAATTTGGCTACCCGTGGCAGTATGGCCAGATCATCGGGCTTACGGTTTCCTTTTGTGGAATCGTATTGATTGTGATTCCACCGCTGCAATTGTCCGCCCCAGATACCACCAAAATACATGTAAAACGTTCCATCCTCGTCTTTGAACACACAAGGGTCAATACTATAGCTTCCTTTGATGGGTTCTTTCTCCGGAACAAAAGGACCTTCGGGTTTGTTGCTGGTGGCTACGCCGATATGAAAGATATCGTTCTTGTCTTTTGCAGGAAAATAAAAATAATACCGGTTGTTGGCATATGCGGCATCAGGTGCCCATAACTGGCGGCCAACCCAGGGAATATCTTTAATGGTTAATGCCACTCCATGGTCTGTTATTTTGCCACCAATAGAATCCATGGAGAGAATATGATAATCCTTCATATCAAAGTGGCTGCCTAAATCATCTTCAGGTACACCGGTAGCGGTATCATGAGAACCATAAATGTAGATGCGTCCACCAAAGTTATGTGCCGAAGGATCGGCAATATAAATATTCGTGACGAGTGGTTGGGAAAGATATTCCTTCTGTTGCTTTTTATCCACTTCTTTTGTTTCAGTTGTTTTGCTGGATTCATGTTGATTACAACTCAACAAAATTGTTATTGCAAGCAATGATGCTGCACATGAAAATTTGTTTTTCGAAATTACCATAGTAAGTGCGTTATGTTTTGTGAGTAATGAAAGTATTATTATTTTTTATTTGTGCTATTGCCGTTGTTAAAACTAAAGTAAATACTGCGACATTTATTTTTTCCCTAATACTGTTATCATTACCTAATTCTGTCACGTAGCTGTTTGCTCGCAAAATGAAAATTTACTGCTCTCCTATTCAGTTTTATTAGTCGTTAACCAGTTGATACTATTATTTTCACTTGTGGTAAATTTAAAACCATCGTGGTTTCTTTTGGCATCGTTGCTATTTTTCTATCCTTAACTATTTTGTGTCTTTTTATTTCCTGCATAACATTTGGATATTACCAGGACATTTTGATGAGGGAAACTCCCTGCCGTGGCAAATCGAACCGAATAGTTGTATCACCATTCTTAATTGCTACCCATTGTGGCGATCCCAATAGCTGTAACTGTCCTGCTTTTGCTAATATTGCTATTTGTTCATTAGATGGATTTTGTGGCGAGCCCATCTTCTTCCATGCCGTATAAGAATTACTGTGTTCCTGGTCAATACGATAATGCGTTACTAGTACCTTTTTCGTGGGAAGACCTTTAACGAATATTGTAACGGGTGTAGCAGGCACCGACAAATCATTTTTATCATGATAATTCCAAACCATTACTGATGCAGAATGATCACTGGCTGCTGCCAGTCCGTTTACATCCGGATTTTTTCCGCGAACACTGGAATCACGAACCGAAACATAATTGTGAGCAGCATTCGCAATAACAGGCACGCTGTTACCCTTCATGAGTCCGAACATGCGGAACACATTAAGAACCGGTTTATCCACACCATTGGTCGCTAAATCCCTGAACCCACGAAACCATGGCTGGTTTTCAAATTCAAATGCCCATGTTACCGCACCTAACAAATTCACGCCTCTGTTTTTTGCCATGTCATATAACCGTGCGAAAGAAGCTGCTGTATAGCTCGAGTAAAGCGTACCATTTCTATAGTCATTGTTCTTGTAAATATCGGCAGGGCAAGCCGCACAACCTTCCGGGTCAGATTCACCAATAATGATGGGTAAATTTTTGAGTGCAGTAAACGACGAAACAATTTGAAACCCTTTATCAATATTCCGTAATTGAATCCCCATATTCATCCACACGGTGTCATGGATTACTTCCGGTTGTCCCTTAGCGTGAAAAGTGATAAAGTCCAATGGCGCCCCTTTTTTTCCGGTAGCATAATTTTTACCGTTCACTACATGCTCTAAAAATGTTTTCAAAAATGTTCCTGCATGGTCACCCCCGGGATTCGTTGTTTCAGGACCGCCAATACGGATGTTTGGCAAAGCCCTTTTAGCGGCATCGGATGCATAATCATATAACTTTATGTACTCTTCCGTTGTGCCTTTCCAATAAGAAATATCCGGTTCATTCCATAGCTCCCAATACCAGCTTTCCACTTCATTCTTGCCATAACGTTCTACGCAATGTTTTACCCATTGATACACTAATTCTGCAAACTTTTCATAGCTTCTGGGAGGATAATTCCAGCCGGTATAATGATATACTTTCTGCTTGTCTGGAGTGATTTCAAAACTGTCCGATTCCGGTTTTACAGATAATGCTTCCGGCATAAAACCAATTTGTGCCAAAGGTTTCATGCCACGCTGGATATACGTATCAAAAATGCTGTCGACTATTTTCCAGTTGTAAATGGGGTGCCCCTTGGCATCTTCGGTATAAGCATTGGTAGAACTCCATTTTAAGGCTGGCTTGCCATCACCTGTCGTTAATAAATTATGGCATCGTACATAAACCGGCACCCGGCTTAATGCAGCCAGTTCGGACAATAGTTTTTTGCCATCCTTCAAGTAGGTATAGTTTGCCTCGTCATATCCAAACCAGGCCCATATTGGCTTTAAAGGCTCTATAGTTTTTTTGGCGAGGTCTACCTGTATAGTCGCAGGCTTTGGAGTATCCTGTGCCTTTATAAAAGAAACTATGAAGACTAAAAATGTTGCGAGAAGAAATTTTGTTTTAGATACTATCATAAATAAGTAAAGTGCCTGATATAATTTTTGCCAGAGGTTTGATATTCTTGTATTTGCCGCTTAAATGCATCAAGCTGAATAAATATAATAAACCATCACCATAAGGATCGGAATAACCACCTGGATACAACTCCGTTCCGTCAGTGGGATATTTTACTTTATTACTTGCTGCATGAGGCTTTCCAACAAAAAGATGGCTAATATGGAAAGAGTATCTCAGCGCAAATCCCAATATAACACATAGCGTTCGTGATGAAGTTGATAGTAAGGGATCAACGTTATTTGCCTGGAAGCCACCTTTCCAGTAGTTATAAATGACAATTTTTGTCCCGCTACCGGTTTAAGCCAATTGCTTACATCCGCATTTCCTACATTCAACGTGCTGATGATATTAGCAGGAATATTATAATTGTTATAATCGTTCTGATCGTTAGCATAAGGGGCAGGATTCTTTAACCCTTCCGTACCCATCTCGCCAGCGAGAATGATAGGACCATAGGCTATGGCGGCTTTGTGGGGATTATCATTAGCAGTCGCCAGGCGTAGTTCCATAGGATAAGTTACCTCAATTTTATCCCCCGTTTTCCATTTCCGGTTCAATACGATATAACTTCCCGGCTTTTGAGTCACCTTAACTTTTTTGCCATTCACTTTTAAAATAGCCCCGGATACTGCCCACGAGGGATAACGGATGTAAATCGGCATTGAAACAGCAGCATCGGTTTTTATGATGAACTGCGTGGTAGCTTCTTCAGGATACCGGGTTTCCTGAATGATAGTGATTCCTTTTCCCTTCCAGTTTACTTCAGAAGGAATAAACAGATTTATATAAATGCCATTGTTATCATGGAAGTAAATGGTTTCCGCAAATTTTGCATTGCTTTCAAACGCAGTTCCTACACAACACCAGAAAGAATTGGTGGGTGTACTATATACTTTAAATAACCCCGGTTTAAAAGGCATAAAATAAGAAGCCATGCCTGTTTCAGGATCCTGCGCAGCAAGAATATGATTGTACAATACCTTTTCATAATAATCCGCATATTTTACATCCGCCGTCCAGTTAAAAAGGTGCTTAGTGAGCTTCAGCATATTATAGCTATTGCAGGTTTCTGTAGTTCTTGCGGATAAATGTGCTGATAACTGGTCAGGACTAAAAAAATGTTCATCGTCACTGTTTCCTCCGGTTGCGTAGGTATGGTGATCAATCACTGTATTCCAGAAAAAAGTGGCAATGGTTTTTTGCTTTTCATCAGCCGTTAATTCATATCCTCTTGCCTCTCCTATTATTTTAGGAATCTGCGTATTGGCATGGAGTTTCGCCAGTTTATCTTCCTGGCTGGCTAATGGATCCAAGACCGCATGATGGTAAAACATTTCAGCTAACTCCTTATCTTTTTCATTGCCGGTTACGCCATAGAGGTTATAAAAAGATTCGATCATGCCACCAAATTCATTTCGTTCCATTACGGCTAATTGTTCCGCAGTAAGCCCCTTGAGTTTTAAGTACGCCCAGTTGCTCATTTTTTCTGCAGCCGCTAAAGCTTCTTTGTTTCCGGCATAGGTATACATATCAATCAATCCTGCCATCACTTTATGAATGGTGTACCACGGCGCCCATACAGGCTGTCCGGCAATACAACGGTCAATAAAATATTGTGGGAAAGCACTGAGATACCCATTTTGGTTCAGCACATTTTGGCACTCCACAAGGGCTGTAACCAAACTATCACCCCGCTTTTTGTATGGTTCCTCACCGGTAGAAGCATACATCATGGCTAAGCCGGAAAGCACATGTCCCATCGTATGTCCGCGCAATTCACAATCCAACGCCTCCCAGCCTCCCAAGGGTTGTGCGTTCGTTTGCAGGCCTGCATTCACTCTCCAGCTGTGAAGTAAGCGCTTTGTATCCATAGTTAACAGCCATTTGCCGTTTCGTTCCATATTCTCTTTGAAACGGCTGTCTAAAAGTTTTACATCCCGAAGGTCAAAGTTGGAGGCTTTTATAGGTACTACATTTGATGTTGCCAGGAATGTTTTTCCCTCTTCTCTCGGCTGAGAGTTCGTAAGAAAGGGAACAAGCAGTAAGCTATACGCTAAGCCCTTCGATAAGGAATAAAACAGAAATGAAATTTTCATTGCAGATTATTTTATGAATGGTCAATCAGAATTTCAAAATTGGTTCAGCATCTTCAACTTCCTCAAATTGCAAAAGTTGATTTCTCCTGTGACGTGTTTAAAAGGAGCAGTTGATTTACACTCTTTTTGCACCGGTGCTTTAATATGAAAAACTACGTAATTATCTGATAAAAAGTGTAAGCGACCATTTGCAATCATCTTGCTGCCGTCCTTTTTCTTCCACTTGTCAATCCCTGTCTCCGTTTTTTGCACGGTTTAAACACTAAAAGGAAACCATTGTATATACTTTTCCCCTTTGTGTTGGTATATCATAAAGCCATGTTTCTTTCAGTTGCAGTGGTGTCATCGTTGCTTTTGGTGATATAATGGGTGCAGATGTCTTTTCTGTTTGATAAAATGGATTTTTATTCTCACCTCTTGCTTTTTTTAAGGTCTTACCCGTATTTAATTTTAAAGCATTCGGAACCCTTAAGCGAAGGTTGCCACCAATTGTTGATCGGATAACAGCCTTTACCAGTTTTCCAGCTTTCCATTGCATGTTTACTACTTCAAAACCGCCTCTTGCTCGCAGTCCATTAACACTTCCTTTCTGCCAAACATCAGGAAGAGCCGGAAGTAAATGAAGCGTGCCATCTTCACTTTGCATAAGCATTTCTGTAATACCGGAAGTGCAACCAAAGTTGCCATCAATCTGGAAAGGCGGATGGGCATCAAAAAGATTGTTGTAAGTACCGCCTCCCGCTTCATTATTACCCACAGGGGTCAGTTGGTTTTGTATGAGTTTATATGCATGATTGCCATCCAGCATTTTTGCCCACCAGTTTACTTTCCAGCCCATGCTCCAGCCGGTGGATACATCGCCCCGTTCGATAAGCGTGGTTTTTGCCGCACTATACAATTGAGGTGTGCGGAAGGGAGAAATTTGGTTAGATGGAAATAAACCATACAGATGGGAAATATGGCGGTGATGATCATTGGGGTCGTCCACATCATCCAACCATTCCTGCAGTTGCCCATATTGCCCAATATGCATGGGAGCAAGACGATTGCGCATTTGTTTTAGTGTGTCAACAAAAGAGGCATCCTTTTTCAAAATCTGTGCGGCACGAATAGCGGTACTGAACACATCAAAAACAATTTGGTTGGTCATGGTGACGCCGGCATCCAAAGACGAACCCTGGTGGGCGTTGGGTGCATTTTCCGGTGACATATCGGGACAAACTACCAGCCAGTGGTATTTGGGGTGTTCCACCAGGAAATCAGTATAGAAAGTGGCGGCACCTTTTAAAATGGGATAGATGGATGCCAAATAAGTTTTGTCACCGCTATACAGAAAGTGTTCCCAAAGATGCTGACTCATCCAGCCTCCACCATTATTCCAGATGCCCCAAAAGGCACCATCCACCGCTCCGGTAGTGCGCCAGATGTCTGTATTGTGATGCGCCATCCAACCTCCTGCCCCGTACATATCCTTAGCGGTTTGCTGTCCGGTGACAGATAACTCTTTTATCATTTGCAGAAAGGGTTCATGCATTTCGGCAAGGTTCGTTTTTTCAGCCGGCCAGTAGTTCATTTCGGCATTGATGTTAATGGTGTATTTACTATCCCAGGGTGGATAAAGTTTATTATTCCAAATGCCCTGCAGATTAGCGGGCTGGCCACCAGGTTGTGAAGCGGAAATCAATAAATAACGCCCATATTGAAAATATAGGGCTACAAACTGCGGGTCGTTAGTTGAATCGAAATTTCTTAAACGCTCATCAGTTGGGAGTTTGATGGCTTCTGTTGAACCCAGGTCTAAGTTTACCCGCTTGAAATATTTTTGATAGGCTGCTATATGCGCTTTTGAAATAAGTGCAAAAGATTTTGAATAGGCTTTATCTAAATAGCCTGTGGCTCTTTCGTTTTCATTGCCGCTGATATCATTATAGCTATTGAAGTTGGTAGCGACGGATATATAAATAGTTGCCTCATTTGCATCTTTCACCATCAGCGAGGTATCAATCGATGATATACTACCACCATCCGTTTTTATACGTGTGATGCCTTTAAACCTCACCTTCCCTTCCACGCCTTCATGATCGATGGTGGTACCTGCAATTACCAGTTCTTTGTTGGAGGTTGTTGTAACTTTTGCTTTGGGTTGGGGAGTAGAAAAAAGGGCCGTGAAAGTTATGCTGTGTGGCTTACTTGCCGTTAGATGCATTACAATCACACGATCAGGAAAAGAAGCTAATACCTCTCTTGTATAAGTGACATCCCCAATAATATATGACGTTTTTTGTATTGCTTTTTCAATATCGAGTTCACGATAATAGTCGGTATAATTTTCATGGGTACCAAAAACCAGGCGAAGACTACCTACCGGTTCAAACATCTGCCCTTGCGATGTTTTGCTGATAATGATTCTATTTGCCAGTGCCTCTGCCTTTTTTTGCTTGTCTTCAAATATCAGCTTCCGTATTTCAGCCAGTGAATCCAAAGCCAAAGGATTATCGTTACGGTTAGGGCTACCGCTCCAAACGGTATGTTCATTTAACTGAATCGTTTCTGTATCCACATTCCCATATACCATGGCACCCAACCTGCCATTTCCGATAGGCAAGGCATTCTCCCAGGTTGTACCAGATGGCCGATGATACCAAAGCTTTAAGCCCGGGTTACTTTGTGAATAGCTAACAGATGCATTAATTAGCAGAAAAATCAAAATCAATTGTCTCATTTAATTACGCATTAAGTATGTACTCTAAGACTTCTAAATTTACGTGGCGATAAAGAAATTGGAAATTAGCTAAGGAAATGCAGATTATGAGAAGTAATTATTGCGCTGACTGAGTTGTTGAAAAAAAATAGAAATAAATTTATAAGAGGTAGCCGGGATGACCGCCTCTTTTTAAAGCCATTGTATCTATACTTATTGGGACTGCTTCAATAGTTTTACAACCATTTTTTGACTTCCCTGCGTTACTTGTGCATAATACAGTCCAGGCCGGTAGTTTTGCCCAATTTGTAAAGTGCTGTTAGCGCTAATTCCAGGTTTGCTTTCTATTGATCGTCATAGCGCATCTAGTATATTAAGCGTCACTGGAGCAAGCCTAATGCTTTGGGTGATCCGTAAAGGTGGCTATTGCCTTAGGTGGCGATGTATTGCATTCCTTTAGCGGACAAGAACCGGCAATCGGGTGATCGCTTTTCAGAATTATGAAACTGATTATATTGGTTATACTGCTGTTCACCTTTCTTACATTGCAAACAATAGCAAGTCTTACGAAATAGGACTTCAGGTAGCAGGCAAAACGGCAACCACAAATGAAGCAGCTATCATTGAAGAAGAAGTGAAACGCCCTTACACCACTGGCCCAGCTGGTGGGGGCAGTGTACGCAAACATGTGAATGAAGTGGTGGGAATCATCTCAACGCTGATGGATAGAAAGAAAATACAAATGTGGCTAATTAACAAACGGTATAATCCAGGTGCTACTTCTATCTTTCACATACTTTTTTATTAAGCTTAGTTCAGTGCCCAATTACGCACATTTCTTTTGAGCATTTTAGCAAAGCTTAAAAACAACAAAAGCCTATAAACTTTTGACTTATAGGCTTTTGTTACGCTTTGATAGTCGAATAGGTGGAGGTGACCGGAGTCGAACCGGTGTCCAAACATAATCACTAAAAGCTTTCTACATGCTTAGTCAGGCATTAATTGTCGGGAAGATGCAGGAGCCGGACAAACCAACAACTTCCTTAGCTGTATATTCTTGAGCAAGCGTCACAGCCTTCGCTTGCAGCAATCTGTTTCTTTTTAATTAGGCGGGGCAGCTCGGTACAGATAAACCTGCACGCCCGGCCATAATGGGTGCGCTAATTACTAATTAGGCAGCCATGGCAAAGTTAGATTCGCCATTTGAAGTTTGAATATTCAGATTTACGAGCTAAGTATCCAACGCTCGGCATGCTTACACTTTCAAAGATCTATGCTGTCAAAACCAAACACCCCCAGGTTATTTTATTCTGCAATTGCCGAATAGATGTTTCCGGGAATTGTAATCCACATCAGCGTTTGTTGTGCCACGTCCTTAGACTGTTTACCGCTATCCAGCAAAGCAATTTACAAAGATACAAAATATAAATATTTAATAGCCATATGCTTCTTACTTAAATAGCCGCCACACATCAAGTCCAAAGGCATATAACATCAAACCCAGTAACAGCACCATACCGGTCATTTGCGCATATTCCATAAACTTATCGCCAGGCTTGCGGCCGGTTACCATCTCGTATACAGTAAACAAGGCATGTCCACCGTCTAAGCCCGGTATAGGCAATATGTTCATAAACGCCAGTATGATGGAGAATAAAGCTGTCATTGTCCAAAAGTGCTGCCAGTCCCAACTGCCGCCGAAAGCCTTACCAATACTAATAACACTCCCTAAATTATCGGATACTTTATGTTCTTTGGATGTAAACAACAAACGGATGCCTGTAATATAATCGCCCAGGCGGTTTACACCGTATGTGATACCCGCCGGTATAGCCTTCGCTAAGGAATAATTTATTTTTTCTGTGGTAAATAGCTTATCCGGAGGCCGTGCTGCGAAGCCAATACTTCCATCGGCATTTACCTTCACCGGCACCTGTACCGTATCGGCGCCATTGCGCAATACTTTAAGGGTAATGATTTGATTTTTGAGCTGTTGTTTTTGTTTTTCAAATTCATTGAAATAAACGGTAGACTGGTTGTTGATTGCTACTATCTGATCGCCTTTTTGCAACCGTTCCTTTTGCACATATTGCACCTTATCGGTTACGCTGTCTACAAACACCGGCATGCGCACCGATACAAATCCATGCAATTGGTTTTTTGTAAGCCTGCCTACAAAACCTTCGGGCATAGTAATGGTGCTGTCTTTTCCATTTCTGCGTACGGTTACATTCACCCTGTCTGCAAAGGTTAAATCCTTGGGTAAATTATCCATATATACCAGGGGTTTGCCGTTTACCGCTGTGATAATGTCGCCATCTTTTATGCCTACCGATGTAGCTAACGAATCAGCAGCCAATCCGTATTTTAAACTGCTGACTGGCAACCGCTCTTCGCCCCAAACAAACAATATCATTGCAAACAGAAACAAGGCAAGTAGGAAATTTAATATAACACCTGACAGCATAATAATCAATCGTTGCCAGGCAGGTTTGCTCCTAAACTCCCACGGCTGCGCCGGCTGGCTTAGCTGCTCTTTGTCCATGCTCTCGTCTATCATGCCCGATATTTTTACGTACCCGCCCATAGGTACCCAGCCCAGGCCATATTCTGTTTCACCTACTTTCTTTTTCCATAAGGAGAACCAGGGATTAAAAAAAAGGTAGAACTTTTCTACCCGGCAGCCAAACCATTTGGCGGTAACAAAATGGCCCATTTCGTGCAACGTAACCAATATGGTAATAGCAAG
The DNA here is from genome assembly GCA_025924755.1 of Chitinophagaceae bacterium. Lineage (GTDB taxonomy): Bacteria > Bacteroidota > Bacteroidia > Chitinophagales > Chitinophagaceae > Flavisolibacter. The sequence continues at coordinate 45,874 of JAICHT010000001.1, forward strand.
AACAAACTGACCAATATTGGCAAACAAAGCAGACCAATCTACAGCTAATAAAACCATATATAAAAACCCTCATCTCCTTAAAGAGACAGTTTAAAAAGAAAGTATATTATTAAATAATTGTAAAAACAAGCGGATGCAAATATCTATCAAATTCGTTTCCGGTTAAAGGCCGTTTATCAAATACCTGCCTGATATATGAATTATTAACTAGCTTTTAGGTGTTGACCTGTTAAAGCTGAATCATATCGGCGGCATAGCTGCGGGCTTCACCATCGCTTTCAAAATATTGCTCCAGTGTGGGCTGCTGCAGAAACGATACTTTTTCCATCGTCTTTTCTATCACGTCGGTTATTTCTAAAAACCCGATACGGTTGCGCAAAAAAGCATATACCGCTATTTCATTGGCTGCATTTAATACACAAGGCAAGTTGCCACCTTTATGCAAAGCTTCGGTAGCCAGGCCAAGATTGCGAAACGTACGAACATCGGGGTCTTCAAAAGTTAAGGTCTGTAACCTGCGAAAGTCGCAGCGGGGAAAATCGCTCGGTATGCGTTTGGGAAATGCCAGTGCATATTGAATAGGAAGCCGCATATCCGGCAACCCCATTTGCGCCTTGATGCTCCCATCCTGAAACTGTACCATCGAATGAATAATGCTTTGCGGATGAATAAGCACTTGTATCTGATCGAGCCGCAAATTAAAAAGCCATTTGGCCTCAATCATTTCCAGTCCTTTGTTCATTAAGGTGGCAGAATCCACGCTGATTTTTGCACCCATATTCCAATTAGGATGTTGCAGCGCATGCTCCCGTTTTACATTCACCAAAAAGTTGGTTTTCTTTCCTAAAAAAGGACCTCCGGAAGCTGTTAATATAACTTTTTCAATAGGGTTGCGCATCTCTCCTACCAGGCACTGAAAAATGGCCGAATGCTCCGAATCTACCGGTATCACCGGCACGCGGTTTTCAACTGCCGTACGCATCACTATATCGCCAGCCACTACCAGGGTTTCCTTATTAGCCAGCGCCACCGGCTTTCCTGCTTTAATGGCATTTAAAGTGGGTTTTAAACCGGCATATCCTACAATGGCCGCCAGCATTAAATCGTAGCAATCTATGGCCGCTACTTCTTCCAGTGCCTGCTCACCGGCAAAAACTTTTACATCGGTACCAGCCAGCGCCTCTTTAACGGCAGTGTATTTATTTTCATCGCCAATTACTACCATATTGGGGTTGAACTTTAAAGCCTGCTGTATTAAAAGTTCATCGTTAGAATTGGCAGTAAGAATTTCTACTGAAAACTTTGTGGGGTTGGCCAATATCACTTCAAGGGCCTGCTGGCCTATGGAACCGGTGGACCCGAATATGGCAATACGTTTGATAGGTGAAGTTGGATTCATGATTAGATTAAATGATCAAAAAATCATAAGATAAAGTTGGCGCACTATTACCATCATCAGTTTACAGACCAATGAATTAATTCGTCAGCAATTTTACGATCGTTACTTAAACGCGGCACTTTATTTTGTCCGCCTAATTTACCTATAGATTTCATATAATCAATAAAGCCGTTCTTTTTTATAGGTGTAATTTTTAACGGCTGTAAAATATTACCTCTTATTAAATCATCATAATAGATATTAGTATTTCTAAGGTTGTGATCTATTTTTTCGGCAAAAGCATTGATATTTTCCGGCGCCTGCTCAAATTCTACAAACCACTCGTGATAACTTTTTCCTTCGCCCTGCTGTATCATCGGCGCTACTGTAAACTCGGTGATGCGTATATTTTGTTCCTGTGCCGCTTTTAGCAAACTTTGTTCCACTTCTTCTCCTATCACGTGCTCGCCAAAAGCGGAAATATAATGTTTGATGCGACCTGAAACCACCAGCCGGTAAGGGTTTACAGAAACAAACTTTACCGTATCGCCCATATTATATGCCCACAAGCCTGCGTTGCTGCTAATAACCATTGCATAATTTTCACCCACTTTTACTTCTTCTAAAGAAAGGCGTTTAGGATGAGGATTAAAAACTTCTGAGGCCGGTATGAATTCATAAAAGATCCCGCTGTCCGTATTCAATAATAGTCCTTCTTCATGTTGAGAATCCTGAAAAGCAAAAAAACCTTCCGATGCCGGGAACGTTTCAATAGCATCCATTTTTTTTCCGATACTATCAAACAGCTTTGCTTTATACGGCTGAAAGTTGACACCGCCATGCACCATTAGAGAAAAGTCGGGAAACAAGTCTTTGATATGTTTTCCGCTTTTTTCCATCAGCCGGTCAAAATACATTTGTACCCATGGCGGAATGCCACTTATAAGTGTCATTTTTTGGTTAATGGTTTCGTGTACTATTTTATCCAGCTTGGTTTCCCAGTCTTCAATGCAATTGGTTTCATAACTTGGCAACTGGTTGGTACGCAAATATTTGGGTACATGGTGGTTTACAATACCACTAAGCCGTCCGGTAGGTATATCGCCTACCCGTTCCAGTTCCGGGGAGCCGGATAAAAAAATCATTTTACCATCGGCAAAAGTAGTATTGCCGGTTTCTGCCATATAGCAAAGCAATGCATTTCGTGCTGTGTCAATATGGTTGGATATGGAATCTTTAGTGATCGGTATATATTTTACGCCACTGGTGGTACCTGATGTTTTGGCAAAGTAGATGGGTTTTCCCTTCCACAACACATTGTGCTTGCCTTCTTTGATTTTGGTGATATAAGGTAAAAACTGCTCATAGTCTCTTACGGGTATGGCCTGTTGAAACTGCGCATAGTTGGTTACCTCTTTCATGTAGTGCTCTTTACCAAAATCGGTATGAACAGCAGCCTGCAATAGCTGTTTTAAAATAGCTTGCTGATCGGTAACGGCTGTAAGCATCCCCTTCTTAACTCTATTGGAAATATAAGAAGCAAACGGCTTGGCTAAAAAAGACTTTATTCTCATAGCTGGCAATACTTTATCGGCTTACAAATATGAAGCTATCCGGCAAGCTGAAACGGCACAAACCTACATTAATTGATTGATACCACCGGGTATTTAGTTGTGCTGTGTCGCTGCCGAATTGCACAATATGCGGCACGTAAAAGTTAAAACTCTTCGGTTGTATAGCTATTTTTACTTTTTAGTTTTTAGTTTTTAGTTTTTTTCATACTTTTGCCGTCCTAATTTTCAAACCGTTATGTTCGCAATTGTAAAAATAGCCGGTCAGCAGTTTAGAGTTGAAAAAGACCAGACCTTGTATGTACCACATGTAAGTGGTAATGCCGGCGATAAAATTGAATTTTCCGATGTGCTTTTGGCAGATAACGGAAGCTTGTCTATTGGCAGCGCCGTAAGTTTAAAAGTACAGGCAGAAATCCTGGATCATGTAAAAGGCGATAAAGTAATTGCATATAAGCAAAAACGCAGAAAAGGCTTTCGCAAAAAGCTTGGACATCGCACTCATTACACCAGAATTAAAGTAAACGATATCGTTTAATAAATTATCTATTTAAAATAATTAACAATGGCTCACAAAAAAGGGGAAGGCAGTGTTAAGAATGGCCGTGACTCGCAAAGCAAACGCTTGGGCGTAAAAATATTTGGCGGCCAGCCTGCTATTTCCGGAAACATTATCATACGCCAGCGCGGAACGGTTTATCATCCGGGCAAAAATGTAGGTGTTGGTAAAGACTTTACTTTATTTGCACTTACCGATGGCGTGGTAGAATTTAGCAAAGGCCGTCAAAACAGAACATTTGTTTCTGTGAATGCAGTAGAGGCCACTGCCTAAATTGTGATTTATTGGTGGGTAAAAACTTTTGACAGTTAAAATTTAGTTTATAATTTTACTGAAGAATATTTTTTTATACTAACCATTAAATTCAATTAACATGGCAACAGCAAAAAAAGCCGCTTCAAAAAGTACCAGTAAGAGTGCTTCTAAAGCCGCTCCAAAAAGTGCATCAAAGACAGCTTCTAAAAGCAGTAGTAAAGGCGCATCAAAGAGTGCTTCTAAAGCCGCTCCAAAAAGTGCATCAAAGACAGCTTCTAAAAGCACTGCAAAGAAATCAACTAAGTAAAAATTTCTTGTAAAAAGCAATACAAGTCCCGATCCAATCGGGACTTTTTTATTTTGTTAACCCAAGGCTTTAATTTGCAGCTATGGATAATTATGAAATTGCCGACCAACTTCAATTGCTCTCTAAATTGATGGACATACATGGTGAAAATGCTTTTAAAGCAAAGAGCTATGCTTCGGCTGCTTTTACTATTGAAAAATTTCCGCAATCGCTAACCGATTTACCAGAAGAAAAAATTTTTAATATCAGAGGGATCGGCGAAGGCGTGGGCGCCAAGGTGATGGAAATTATACAACACGGCCATTTTGCATTGCTGCAGGAATATATAAAAAAAACGCCTGAAGGGGTTTTGGAAATGATGAATATAAAAGGCTTGGGGCCAAAAAAAATTCATACCCTTTGGAAAGAACACGATATTAACAGCATACCAAAACTTAAGGAAGCCTGCGAAAAAAATACATTAGCAGAGACAAAAGGCTTTGGAGAAAAGACACAGCAGACCATATTAAAGGCAATAGAATTTCAGCAGGAAAACACGGGTAAGTACTTGTATGCCCAAGCAGAAACTTTTGCCAATGCGTTTACTGAAAAAATGAAAGAAGCATTTCCGCATGAGGAGACCCAAATAACCGGCGGCTTTCGGAGGCAATTGGAAATTATTGATATGCTGGAATGGATTACAACCATACCAAAAGCAAAGCTGGAAAAATTTTTACTTCATCAAAACTGCACAATAGTATCAGAAACGGATAAGGTATTGGTAGGTACGATGCAGGAGGTTTTAAAACTGCAGTTTCATCTTTCAAACAAAGCTGATTTTTATACAGATTTATTTAATACTAGTGGCAGCGAAGAATTTTTGAGTGCATGGGATAAGGTGGTTGATAAAAATGAAAAGAAGTTTGAAAGTGAAAATGCCATTTTTGCCATGGCAGCAGCGCAATATATTCCTCCGTTTTTAAGAGAAAAAAAAGACATCATATCTAAGGCACAACAAAATAAAGTACCCGATGTGCTACAGGTTTCGGACATCAAAGGTATTATACATTCACACAGCAACTGGAGCGATGGCGCTTATACCCTGGATGAAATGGCTGCGGCCTGTAAAGATGCTGGCTTTGAATACCTGGTAATTTCCGACCACTCAAAAGCGGCTTTTTATGCCAATGGCCTGTCGGAACAGCGCATCAAAGAACAACACCAGTATATAGATATGCTGAATAAGAAATTGAATCCATTTAAAATTTTTAAAAGTATTGAGTGTGATATTTTAAATGATGGGGCCATGGATTACAGCAATACGGTGTTAGCCAGCTTCGACCTGGTGATTGCTTCCGTACATAGCAATTTGGATATGACAGAAGACAAAGCCATGCAGCGGTTGATGGGAGCTATTACAAATCCATATACTACTATATTGGGCCATATGACTGGCAGAAGGCTATTAAAAAGAAAAAGCTTTCCGGTAAATTATGAAGCAGTGATTGATGCCTGCGCCAGTAATAATGTAGTGATAGAAATTAATGCAAGTCCGCAACGACTGGATATGGATTGGCGATGGGTTGATTATGCCTTAGATAAAGGAGTGCTGTTATCTATAAATCCGGATGCACATGCTACTGAAGAATTTCAAAATATAAAATACGGCGTGCTGGTAGCACAAAAAGGAGGCTTAACAAAAACACATAACCTCAGTAGTTTCAGCCTTTTGGAATTAGAAGATTTTTTAGCCAATAGGAAGAGAATAAAAGGCATCAGCTAATAAGCGGCAGCGTTACAAAAAAAGTAGTACCTACGCCTCTTTCTGTTTCAAACCGGATAGTACCCCCCGCCTGCTCTACAATGCTTTTACACATAGCAAGACCCAAGCCAGTACCGGAAGTTTTAGTAGTGAAATTAGGCGTAAATATTTTAGATTTCACTTCGTCCGGAATGCCTTCGCCATTGTCTTTAATTTTAAATAAAATAACACCATCACCTTTCTGTTCGTCTATATTAATTACACACCGTTCTTTGTTAGAGCAGGCATCAATAGCGTTGGTAAGTAAGTTGGTAAACAACCGGTTCATATGGGTTTTATCCGCTTCCATCATTACCTGTCCCCGTACTTTTCGCCATATAATTTCTACTTTAGGATTGGCCCTGTATAAGCTAAGCAAACCCGCCAGTACGGTTTGCGCATCAAACACCTCAATGTTTTTATTACCGATATTGGCAAACTGAGAAAAGTCGGCAGCAATTTTTGACAAATGATCTATTTGCTCTACCAGCGTATTAGCCACTGTGCCGGTTAATTCTTTTACATTGGGCTGATTGTTATTTACTGCCCGCTGAAGGTATTGTATACTAAGCTTCATGGGCGTGAGTGGGTTTTTAATTTCATGGGCCACCTGTCTTGCCATCTCCCGCCAGGCTCCTTCCCTTTCGCTCCTGGCCAGTGCCTCAGCACTTTGCTCTAGCTGGTGCACCATTTTATTATATTGCTCTACTAACTGTCCTATTTCATCGTTCCGGGCCCATACAATTTCTTCATTTGTTTTACCAAGCGTTATTGCTTTCATCTTATCGCCAATTACCGAAAAAGAACGGGTAATAGTATTGGTGATAAACAATGCCACTACACCCGCTATCAAAAAGATAAACGCATTTAAATCAATAACTGTTACCAGAAAGTTGTTGATCTCCTGGTTTAAATCAATTTGAGAAGTGAAATAGGGAATATTTAAATAAGCTCTTACGTTCCAGTTTTTATCGCGTACTACTGCATAAATACTCAGGTACTCCAGCGAGCTCATTGCTTCCAGGTGCACGTATTGTACTTCCTTCAACCTGCTTAAATGAAAGTAAGCTTCGGGGTGCATTTTATTGCTTAACACTCCTTTGTTGTATACGTTTTTATCCGACGATATTTTTAAATCGCCCAGTGTATCATACACATTAATATCCACACCATGTATATCAGCTACTTCATCAATAAGCTTTTGAAGATTATAGTTAGCAGCCGAGTCGTTGCCAGTAAATAAGTTATAGAAGGTACTATCGTCATTGGATAAGCGCTTTTGCATTTCACTTACCATAATGTTTGCCGTTTTGCTCAGCCGGTCAATATTATTACGGGTATAACGGCCTATAAAAAAAGAGATGGTAGAGATACCGATAATCACAAAGGATATGAGGCTGATAAAAATAACAATACTGTGTACCTGAGACCGGATGTTTAGCTGCCATAGTGCATTGATAGCCCGCCAGTCGTTGCCGGTTTGCAATATCACCGCCATCAGTTGCAAAACGGCTATCATAAATAAAAAGGCGCAAAAAAGCCACGAAAAAAGTGTGATACTTTCAATAATAGAATTTTGCTTTTTTGCGATCACCACCACTCTTTTATTATTGGCCCGGTACCACAGTTCATCGTTGCCATCATTAATTCTTCTTTCAAATTCGGCCTTTGGCATTTGCTGCGCAGTAAGGCTTCTTACAAACGGATAAATGTTAGAAGATGCCCGAAGGGTATCATTGTCATACACGGCGTACGAATAGATCTGGGAGTTTTCCACACTGGTTTGCTTTGAACTTCGCAGCAGTTCAGGATACAATGCATCAGAAGAAAACTGCTTGGGAGTAGAAAGAACAAAAAAAGTTCCTACGCGGTGGGTACTGTCTTTTATCTCCCGTTTTGTAATATAGGTTACGCTGCCATACGATATTTCGTGGTAATATAAATCCGGGATATTGGTAGGTTTGCTTTGTACCGATATGATGGTATTCATTTCGTCATACGATTCCGGATCGTCGTTATGAACGCCCCTGCCCAGCGAGTCAAACAAATAAAGTTTGGTATTGTAGCCACTGATATAGCCTGCAAAGTTTTCGTTCAAAATACTATCACGTAAATAACGGCTTTCCTGTTTATTTTGAAACCGCGAAAAATTATTTAACAGAAACCGGTTGTTTAAATACGTTAACGCAATGCTTAGCGTGTTTTGATTAGAAGGATCGGTTCGTTGGTCCAACGACTTTGCCAGCTCCATCCTCCTTACCCATTCTACCTTTCTGTTTTCATTAAGAATAAGAACTGCCAGCGAAACAGAAAAAATAAATATCCAAAATAAAATACCCGCTACAGTAATTTTAAAACGGTTAATAATAAATTGTTCGCGACTAAAAAGCAAGGTGTAAATAATGATCCATGCCAGCACGGGCAGGTGAAATAAAATAAGATCATTGTTGTGGGTAAACGACAGAAAACCCAGTCCCAGTAAAGGAATTATGAAATAGATAGAATACGTGCGCCTGCCAAAAGCTGCAAAAATAAATTTGAACAACAACCGGGTAAAGTAATAATAACCTAATGATATAAGGGCCAGTACTACAAAGCCAATAACTGAATAAATATTGAGGCTGAAAAAGTTTGATACATCAAAAGAAATTTTAGAATGAGTTACCAGGCTGCGTACAATATCGGCTAACTTAAAAGTAGCTACCACAAAGAAAAATAAATCTAAAATGCCTGCTATCCATATGCGCCTGCCTTTTAAAAAAGCAGGAAGATGTCCTATGGGACCAATGTTATACCATGCAAAAACTACCAGCCAGCAAAAAAGTATCGCGTTCAACAATAAATCTCCCAGCGAACGGTTTAGCAATTTGTCGCTAAAAATGTATTCGCTAAAAAGTTCAAAGTGCTTAAATTGAAAAACATCCGGCAGGATATACAGCATTAAGCGTACGCTGATAAGAATGGTTGCTAAAAATAATATTCCTTTTACCGCCCCTCGTTTTGCAGTAAGAAACTGCGCCCAGAAATGAATATAGAGCAATAGTAAAATGAATGCGGTAACCTGGAGCGCTATAGTGATGGCATCGCTTTCCGGCAACTGGCTGTAAGAATGCAAGCGGTTTATATAAAATAGCAAGCGGTGATGTAAAGAATAAAGCGCATAGCGTGTTTTTACATCAGAAATAAAAATCTTTTGTATGGCATCTTCATCGTAAGCAAAATGCTTGTGCAGGTAATTGGTTTCTAAAAAGTATTGGTATAATATAGGGATGAGCGCATATGCGGTTACCATATTGCTCATGCCCGACAGCCGGATGGTTTTTTTCACCATTAAATAATAGCCATTGGCCAGGTACTGAAAATACTCGCCGTCCGCTAGTGTATAATCGGCCACCGGAGGCACTATCTTTTGATTGTTCCAAAACAAAAGTTCCTGCTGTCCGGATAGCGTTTCTGCAAAAATAAAAACACCATACTCTTTTTCCGACAAGCTTTTAAAGTCGTTCAGCGATTCTCTTTTTAAAATAAGCCGGCGCATTAAAACCGAATCGCTTATTAAACTTTCATAATCTCTCTGCTGGTGCAGGATATAGTTTTGAAGCCGGCGCTGCTCATGCGCCACCGATAAATCTTTTCTAAAATAAAATGCGGAAATGAGCGATAATATAAATACTACGGCTGCCGCAATCAGCAAATTGCGTTTAGGCAAATAGTTATTGATGGACGATAGTTTCAACCTTTTTGTTGTTTGATTTCGTTCCAAATAGCATCCATTTCTTCTAAGTTCATATCGGCGATGTGTTTACCAGATGCAGCAGCCCGTTGTTCTATTTGCGTAAAGCGGTATGTAAACTTTTTGTTTGTCAGTTCCAGTGCATTTTCGGCATCTACCTGCAAGAACCTGGCAAAGTTAATTATAGAAAAAAGCACATCACCCAGTTCGGCTTCCATCTTGTGCTGGTCCTTTTCGGTTATAGCTTCCTGCAGCTCTGTTATTTCTTCTTCTACCTTTTGCCATACCTGTTCTTTATTCTCCCATTCAAAACCTACTTGTTTTGCTTTTTCCTGCAGGCGCATGGCTTTTACCAGGGCTGGCTAGGCTTTGGGCACACCGGCTAAAACAGAGTTTTTTCCTTCCTTTAGTTTCAAGGCTTCCCAATTTCGTTTTACCTCTTCATC
>JAICHT010000002.1 GCA_025924755.1 Chitinophagaceae bacterium
GTGGGGCAAATGTATTTTTAATCCATACCGGAATGCCTTTAGTCATCAGTGGTTGAAGCGTAGGCGGGTAAATAACTTTAGCGCCAAAGTGTGATAGTTCCATTGCTTCCTGGTAGGAGATGTGCGGAATTACCTTAGCATTATTTACCAGCCGGGGATCGGCGGTCATCATACCAGACACATCGGTCCAGATATATACTGCGGAAGCATTTGCAGCAGCTCCAATAATTGCAGCTGTATAATCCGATCCGCCACGACCTAACGTTGTAGTATAACCGTATTTATCCACTGCAATAAAACCCGGCATTACAAATAAAGTAGCTTTAGCCGTAGTAAAATAGTGGGCAATTTGCGGGTTGGTGATTTCAAAATCAACAGCGGCTTTGGTAAAGTTTGAATCTGTAGTAATCAACTCGCGGCTGTCCTTCCAGGTAGGAGCAACTCCTGTAGAGGTAAGATAAGCTGCTACCAGTTGTGAAGAAATGATTTCACCATAACTTAAAATGCGGTCTTTAGTTTTATTGGAAAGTTCGTTCAACAAAAAAACACCATTGCATAGATCTTCTATCTCGTTGCAACGCTGCATAATCTGGCTTAATACGCCGCTTTGATTGGTTACCGGTAGTAAAGCTTTAGCCGTATCTAAATGTCGCTGCACCAGCGCCTGTAAGTATTGTTTATACTCCTGGTTGCCTTGCGCAGCCAGCGTGCCGCACTGAAGTAGCAAATCGGTAACGCCACCCAGTGCCGATACTACTAAAACTGTTTTTTCTTTTTTGATTTCTTCAGCAACTATAGCGGCTGCTTTTTTTATATTATCGGCATTGGCTACAGAGGTGCCTCCAAACTTTAAAACTTGCATAAAAGGTAAAAATGTAAATGTGTGCCTGTTAAAGGCTTGCAATATTAGTTAATGAAAATGGATTTATTTGGTAAGGGTAGCTTAAAAGCCCAGTTGGCTATATGGTAATATACAACCCTTTCGGGTTGTGGATGTGATAATAATAGTTATAACAGCCAGGGTTGCTATAAAAATGGAAGTCGCAATATGTATAAAATGGGTAATCACTGGTATATAAACGCCGCCAAGATAAAAAAGATAGGTGTAATAAACAAAACGAAATAAAAAAGAATAGGAATTGTTCATAATAATTGAAAATTTGTTTGTTGCTATAAGTAGCTTTGACTTTCTAAAATTATGGGCTTCATGAATCATCAGTCATTACAAGGGTTGCAGCAGTTTAAAAATTATGTAGGTATTAAATTCCAGCTTTATAATAGTTTATTTACTTCATTGCCGTTTCATCGTATAGAAAAAACGGGCATCCTGCTTTCCTTATTATTAAATAATTGTGAGGAAGGCTATAAGAAAAAGAAAAGCCCCGCTCAAATCATTGACGATTTTTTTCAACGCTATACAGCTATTGTGAATGATAGGGAGAAGATTGATTTGCTCTTTCGCTTTGTACAGTATGTGGAGCGGCAGGTAGTGTTGTTTGATGCGTTGGAAGATGCGGCTTTTAAAGAAGTAAATGATGTAACCGGTGCCGGTACTTTAAAACACCTGGAATCGGAAGTATTACAAAGAGGTAGTGAAGAAAAGCTGGCCGAAAAGCTGAAAGACTTTTCGGTACGGCTGGTGCTTACAGCGCACCCCACCCAGTTTTACCCAGGAACGGTATTAGGCATTATCAACGATCTATCACGTGCGGTAATTGAAAATAATTCGGCCCATATTAATATGTATTTGCAGCAGTTGGGAAAAACGCCGTTTTTCAAGCAAAACAAGCCGACGCCATATGATGAAGCTATAAGTTTGATATGGTATTTGGAAAACGTTTTTTATAATGCGGCCGGCCGTATTGTGTCTTTTTTAGAAGAGCAGTTTCCAAACGTTATTCAGGATAATAACCCGGTGGTAACTATGGGTTTTTGGCCTGGCGGCGATAGGGATGGCAACCCCAATGTAAACAGTGATATTACCTTAAAAGTGGCCGATGCATTACGAACCAGTATTATAAAATGTTATTACCAGGATGTGCGCCGCTTACGCCGGCGGCTTACATTTAAGGGCGTAGAATCGATCCTTGCAGAATTAGAAGTTAAGCTATATAACAACCTGTTTATTCCGGGTAATAAAACGGATCTGGCCAAACAGGAAATTCTGGATGCTTTAAACAAGATCCGCGAGATTCTTATTTACCAGCACAACAGTTTGTTCTTATCAATGCTGGAGCGTTTAATAAATAAGGTGCATGTGTTTGGGCTGCACTTTGCCTCGCTGGATATACGGCAGGATAGTTCGGTGCATACCAGCGTATTAGAAGCAATAGCCGAAAAGGAAAACATTTTGCCAAAAGATTATGAAGATTTAAATGAGCAGCAAAAGATTGATATACTAACCAATATTACCAGCCAGGCTAACCCTGATGTATATGATGATCCGCTCATAAAAGATACGCATCTTTCCATACATGCCATCAAAACCATACAACAATACAATGGTGAAATTGGCTGCAACCGTTATATTATCAGTCACAGCAATAGCGCTTTAAATGTAATAGAAGTATATGGGTTGTTTTTGTTAAACGGCTGGAAAAAAGAAAATCTCACTGTTGATATTGTTCCGCTTTTTGAAACCATCGACGACCTGAAACAGGCGCCGGAAATCATGAAGGTGTTGTATGATAATAAAGACTACCGGGCGCATTTAAAAAGACGGGGGAATACGCAAACCATTATGGTGGGCTTTTCCGACGGTACCAAAGACGGCGGTTACTTAATGGCCAACTGGAGTATTTATAAGGCAAAAGAAAATCTTACTAAAATTTCTAAAGAATATGGGGTAGATGTTATTTTCTTTGATGGCCGTGGCGGTCCTCCGGCAAGAGGCGGCGGCAAAACCCATAAGTTTTATGCTTCTATGGGTAAAAAGATATCGAATAAGGAAATACAACTTACTATACAAGGTCAAACCGTGAGTTCCAACTTTGGTAATATAGATGCGGCGCAATACAATATTGAGCAATTGATAAATGCGGGTCTCAGCAGCGAACTTTTTGCCCGGCAGGAAATACTATTAACTCCCGAAGACGAAGAGGTGCTGAACGAATTAGCTAACGAAGGCCTAAAGGCGTATCAGGAATTAAAACAACACCCCGATTTTTTACCATACCTGACGCACATCAGCCCGCTTAAATTTTATAGCGAAACCAATATTGGTAGCCGTCCGGCCAAGCGCGGCAGCTCGTCTAAGTTTTCATTGAATGACTTGCGGGCTATACCATTTGTGGGTGCATGGAGCCAATTAAAGCAGAATGTGCCTGGATTTTACGGAGTAGGTACTGCCCTGCAGGCGTTGGACAAAAGAGGAAAATTTGCACAGGTAAAAAAATTATATCAAGCCTCCACTTACTTTAAAACCCTGATGGATAATTGCGAAATGGCGATGAAGAAGAATTTCTTTCCGCTGACCGCCTTTTTATCAGACAGCCCGCAATATGGCGAGATATGGAATATGATTTACCAGGAGTATGAACTAACCTTGAAATATGTTTTTTTGCTGACGGATAAAAACGAATTAATGAGCGATTACCCTGTAGAGCAATTATCTATTCAAATGCGGGAACGCATTGTGCTGCCGCTCACCACTATACAGCAATATGCAATGGCGCAGATACGTGATATTGATGAAGGAAAGGCAAAGAACGATTTGAAAGAATCGCTACAGCGATTGGTGGTGCGTTGTTCGTTTGGTATCATTAATGCAGGCAGAAACTCTGTATAATAAGAAAGGCACCATAACGGTGCCTTTCCCGTTGTTTTATTAACCAACATTAAACAGTGAAAAAGAATTATTATGTGGTGGCAGGATAGCTAGGCTGTTGTGAGAAACCTAATTCCTCCATGAGTTCATCACTTACCGTTTGGTCTGGGTAAGCTTCAGTACCATGTTCGTACATGTCCAGGCCACCAATTCCGGTTTCTGCTTCTGCAGGTACCCGAAGGTTCCAGGGATGCGGCAACTGGCGAACAGCCCACATCAAGGCAAATGCAACTGCAAATGTGGCTACGGTGACGATGGCACTTCCAATTAATTGTGCTTCGAGTATTTGCGTTCCTCCACCATAAAGTAAACCTCTTACAACAGAAGAAGTATCGGCACCCGTTGGCCCGGTAGCCCCAAATTGCCCCGATGCAAATAAACCCAATGATAAGGTTCCCCATATACCGCATAATCCATGTACTGGTACAGCTCCTACGGGGTCATCAATACGAAGGTATTCAAGTAAAGTTGTGCCTAAGTATATTACGACGCCAGCAACCAGGCCTAAAAGGATTGCTCCAAGAGGAGACACCCAATAGCAAGGACAAGTAATGGCAACAAGCCCCCCCAGCAGTCCATTAATCGTGAAGCCCAGATCAAACTTACCTTTAGTAGGTCCTGACCAAAGTGCAATAAGCATAGCAGATAATCCACCGGCACAAGCAGCTAACGTGGTGTTGGCAGCAATACGGCCAATGCCTTCTGCATCCATAGCGGAAAGCGTACTGCCAGGATTAAACCCGTACCAACCAAACCACAATAAGAATGCACCAACAGAGGCAACTACCAGGTTGTGAGGTGCAGGCATGCCGCCCCGTTCTTTATCATCCCGTTTAAATATGCGCCCAAGGCGTGGACCGAGTACTATGGCACCAGCAAGAGAAATAATACCGCCAATGGTATGAACAACCGTAGAACCCGCAAAATCCCTAAAACCTGTACCTAATGATGGCAGGAAGTTGCCCGGAGTTCCCATGGTAGCTAAAAAGCCATCAGGGCCCCAAGCCCAGTGGCCCACGATTGGATATATAAAACCAGTTACGCCTATGCTATAGAGAATATCACCTCGAAAACTGGTACGGCCAATCATAGCACCTGAAGTAATAGTGGAAGTAGTATCGGCAAATGCAAACTGAAAAATCCAGTGTGCTAAAATTGGTACTCCTGTGGCTTCATAGGCTGCTGGTGTGCCGGATAAGAAAAACCAATGATAACCTATAAAACCATTACCGTGGCTAAACATAAATGCATAGCCTATTGCCCAAAATAATATTCCACAAATGCAGGTATCGAAAATACATTCCATCAACACATTAACTGTTTCTTTTGTTCGTGCAAAACCTGCTTCCAGCATTACAAACCCTGCTTGCATACCAAATACTAAAAAAGCGGCCACCAGTGTCCATACGGTATTCACCGAATTAATCAGAGCCGTTTCATGAGGTGTATACGTTTCACCGGCATAGGCTGGGGTTCCCAGTAAAACTGGTAAAAATTTCATTGCTGCTAATACTATCAGTAAGCCTAAAATTTTGCCCCCAAAAATTGTTAAGCCAAGGCGCCACTTTTCAGCTTTAGTCAGCATGTGGGCCGTTTTAGGAAGGGAGGAGCCCTTGCGGTTGGTAATTAAGTTTTGTAAAAGCATTTGTTGATGATTTAAATTAGAAATGGGTTGCTCAATTGTAACTATTTAAAAAGAATAGATTGCAGCTACTAAAACATTTGCATCTGTTTTAGTTAGGTTTCCATTGCTTTTTTGGAATAAAGCATGACTGGCATTATCAATACGGAATTCAGGTATCAAAATAATGTGATCCACCTTTATATTAGCAGAGAGGGTAGAGGCAAAGATGCTCCCGCCATAGGGCTGATTGCCATATGTTGTTAATTGGTTTTTATCGCTAAAATATTCTTCCCGTAGTGTTAAGCCAAAGTGGTCAGTAGGATCGAGGTTGAGATAAATTGCTGATCCCCACCAGCTTTTTCCATCGCTATAGTCGTTTTTGCCAATATATCCTTTGGTGCGTTTAAGAGAACCATTGTAGGCCACGCTGAATTTGGAGCTTATCTTTTCAGTTAACACCACATCAAACTGGTGCGATTTTGCCGTATCAATATTTTTGCCTCCAACATAATTTATATAAGCTTTAAAATTATCTGTAGGTGCCCAGCTATATTGAGCTAAAAGAATTTTTTTATTAATGACCCCATCCGGTACATATTTAAAATCGGTTGGGTTGGCAATACCTATCATAAAGCCACTTTTTTTCACGCTGAATTCGGCTTTGGCGCCTGTATGAAAAAAAGGTCCGTAAGAAAACATATACGACATGCTGTAATTGCGATTAGCATAGGCGTCTACCAATTCGTAACCAATATGAGTGGCCCAACTGCCAGCGGTGAATTTTACCCAACTATTAGGAGCGTAGCTGACATAAAGTTGTTTGATTGCGGCTACAATGCCTTCGTCGTTGTAAGAAAATTCCTGGGCTCTTTTGCCAAAGCCCAGGTCGGCAACCATATCTACTTTACTGGTTTTGTGTTCCAGTTTTACAGTGGCCATACCCAATTCAAAGGTGTTGTGCGAATTGGTGAAGCTGGTGAAATTGTTTGTCTTGTGTTCGCCAAAGTCGTACTTGTAATACACATCTGCTGATACTGAAATTGTAAGCGGTGCAGCAGTAGTAGAGTCTTGTGCAAAGGCCATGTTAAGTGAAGACATGGCGATGCCACTTGCAAGAAATTTTCGTAACATTGCGTTGAATTTTGATTATTAAATGAAGAGGTATTGTTGCATCTAAAGTTCCTGGTACGAGCTTTAGCTATTAAAACAATACCTTTTCTGTTTTCTTTTTACTATCAAATAGCGCGTCAGCTTCTACAGAAAATGAAATGGGGCTGGCATACTCCTCATTGTGTTGAGAAGCATCCAGGCCTAATTCTTCTTCATGCAGACTTACTCGTAATGGCAAAACAAAGTTGATGAATTTAAATAGGGCGTAAGAAACAGTAAAGCTATAGGTCACCACAATTGCCAACGCTTTTAACTGGGTAAAAAAGAATTCAGGATTTCCATAAAACAATCCATTGTTACCAGCGCTGTTAACTGATTTTGTTGCAAAGATTCCAGTTAACAACATTCCAACCATACCACCTAAACCATGGCAGGGAAATACATCCAACGTATCATCTAAAGTAGATTTCTGTTTATAATGAACGGCCGTGTTTGAAATAATTGCTGCTACCACACCAATAAAAATGCTTTGAGGAATAGCCACATAGCCTGCTGCAGGTGTAATGGCCACCAGACCTACTACCGCACCGATGCAAAAGCCAAGTGCAGAGGGTTTTTTACCTTTTAATACATCAAAAAACATCCAGGAGAGGCCTGCAGCACCTGCGGCGGTATTGGTAGTTGCAAAAGAAGATACAGCCAAAGAATTAGCCGCCAGGGCCGAACCGGCATTGAAGCCAAACCAGCCAAACCAAAGTAGACCAGTGCCAATTAATACATAAGGTACATTGGCAGGTGGAATTTCTTTGTTTTCTAAATGTGCTTTCCTGCGCTTCAGTACTAGCGCTCCGGCTAAAGCGGCACAACCTGCTGATATATGAACAACTGTTCCGCCTGCAAAGTCCAGAACTCCCATTTTATTAAGAAAGCCGTCAGGGTGCCAGGTCCAGTGTGCTATTGGTGCATATACTAACAGGCTAAATAATACGATAAATAAAACATAAGCTGTAAATCGTATTCTTTCTGCTACTGCTCCTACAACCAAACCCGGAGTGATGATAGCAAACATTAATTGAAATAAAGCAAAAAGTGTTAATGGAATGGTGGGTGCACCGCTCCATGGAGCACCGCTATTTACGTTTCTGAAAAAAAGGTGCGTAGTGGGATTTCCAATAAAGCCACCAATAGACTTTCCAAAACATAAACTATAGCCCACTGTTATCCACAAGATAGTTACTACCCCGGCGGCAACCAGACTTTTGATCATGGTAGAGATTACATTTTTCCGGTGAACCATACCGCCATAGAAGAAAGCCAGGCCTGGAGTCATTAAAAACACCAGGGCAGTAGCGACTAAAATCCATACAATATCAGCAGAGTTATATACCTTGCCACTATCTTTAAAGTCCGGCAAGGATGGGGCAAATAAGGAGGCAACTGCTATCAATACCAGCACTAAAAAGGGGGCGATCTGTTTAAGGTTTGCTTTCTTCATTATACAAAGTATATAATTATATAATCTATGTTTATTTAACTAAGGTATTGGTTTTGGTTGTTAATTGGTGTAATATTTAAACATTTTTATAATTTTAATATGTAATTTACTGTATCGTACATAATAAAAAAGGGGTTGTTTAATAAAACAACCCCTTTTTTATTATGTAATTGAAGATTTATAAAGTAAGCAGACTCATATCTTTCGCCTCCAATAGGGATTGTCCCATCAAATATTCATCTACTTTACGAGCACATTCCCTTCCTTCGCTTATAGCCCAAACTACTAATGATTGCCCGCGACGCATATCACCCGCAGAAAAAATTTTAGCAATATTGGTTTGAAAGGCCCTTTCACTGGCTTTTACATTTCCTCTTTCATCTAATTCTACTCCTAATTCATTTAGTAACCCTTGGCGTTGGGGATGTACAAATCCCATAGCTAAAAGTGCCAGTCTGCAAGGCATTTCTCTTTCAGAACCGGCAACCTCTACAAAATGAGCTGGTCTGCCTTCTTCAGTGATCTTCCATTCCAGATCTACTACTTTTAATGCACGCAGGTTGCCGTTTTTATCTCCTAAAAATTCTTTGGTAACTACTGCCCAATGCCTATGAGCGCCTTCCTCATGCGAGGAGGTAACCTTTAAAACCATTGGATAGGTAGGCCAAGGCATCAAATGAGTCCGGTCTTCCGGCGGCTTAGGTAGCAATTCGAACTGAGTAACTGATGCAGCTTTTTGACGGTTGGACGTGCCGACACAATCGCTTCCGGTATCGCCTCCGCCAATTACCACCACATCTTTATCGGTCGCAAAAATATCTTCGCCACCCACTTCTAGCTTGCTTACACGTTTATTTTGCTGCTTTAAAAAGTCCATAGCAAAATGAACGCCTTTTAAATTTCTCCCCGGTATATCCAGGTTCCTGGGAATGGTAGAGCCACCGGCTAAAACAATCGTATTGTATTCCCGGAGCAAATCATTGATGCTTATAGTAACACCCACATTGGCATTGCATTTAAATTGTACCCCTTCTTCTTCCATTATCGCTATCCGGCGATCTATTACCCATTTTTCTAATTTAAAATCGGGTATGCCATATCGAAGTAATCCCCCCGGCGCATCATCCCTTTCAAAAACCGTTACTAAATGTCCTGCATAATTTAATTGTGCTGCAGCAGCTAAACCTGCGGGGCCAGAACCCACAATAGCTATTTTTTTACCAGTACGCATATTAGGCTTGCGTGCCTTTACAAATCCTTTGTCGAATGCTATTTCAATAATATGCTTTTCTATTTCCTCAATAGTAATAGGAGGTTGGTTAATGCCCAATACGCAAGCGCTTTCGCAAGGTGCCGGACATATACGGCCTGTAAATTCCGGAAAGTTGTTAGTTGACATTAAAATCTGGTAAGCTTCCAGCCAGTCTTTGCGGTAAACCGCGTCGTTGAACTCCGGAATGATATTACCTAACGGGCAACCACTATGGCAAAAAGGCACACCACAATCCATACACCGCGCAGCCTGGTGATTTAATTTTTCTTCCGGAAACCGCTCTACAAATTCATTATAGTCGTGCAAGCGCTCCTGTACGGGACGTTTGGCTGGTAACTCCCTGGCAAATTCTAAAAAACCTGTTGGTTTACCCATATTATTTAATTAAATAAAATTTTTATAAAGTCTGAAATACAATATTCAGCAGGTAAATGAAAGTGGCTTATGGCCGGTAGTTCCATTTACATATTGATATACTTAATGGTTCATATTCAGAGATACGTGTTCTGCTTTTGCTTGTAATACTTTTTTATAATCTCTTGGAAATACTTTTATAAAGCTTTTTAATTGATTCTCAAAATCGTCCAGCACAAACCTGGCAACGGTACTTCCGGTATAATTAAAATGATTTTCAATCATTTCTTTTAATTCAGCAGCATCATTAGTAGTAACCGGGTCAAGGTCCACCATTTCTTTATTACAAAGCGTATCAAAGTTTCCTTTCACATCATAGACGTAAGCGATTCCGCCGCTCATTCCTGCTGCAAAATTTCTACCGGTATCACCTAATATTACTACCCGTCCACCAGTCATATATTCGCAGCCATGATCGCCCACGCCCTCTACTACGGCTTTTACACCGGAGTTGCGTACAGCAAAGCGCTCACCAGCCTTACCCCTGATATAGGAAATGCCCGAAGTGGCGCCGTAAAAGGCTACATTGCCCACTATGATATTTTCTTCAGGTACAAATGAAGCATCCGGAGATGGATAAATAACAAGCTTCGCACCGGATAATCCTTTACCAAAATAATCATTTGCATCGCCTTCCAACTCCAGCGTGATACCTCTTGTATTAAATGCACCGAAGCTTTGCCCGGCAGTTCCGGTAAATTTGAAATGAATGGTATCATCCGGCAAGCCTTCAGATTTATATTTTTTGGATATTTCATTAGACAGTATTGTACCTACTGTTCTGTCTGTATTAATACAGTCCAGATCGGCATATACTTTTTGACCGCTTTCCAATGCCGGCTTCGCTACCTCTAATAACTTCCAATCTATAACATTGTCTATTCCATGATCCTGCTCTTCCTGCTTGTATAAAGAAGTATAGAGTGCGGTCGGTTCTTTGTATAATACAGGTGATAGGTTTAGCTTGCTAAATTTCCAGTGTTTGATATCAGTTCTTGACTCCAGGCAATCTACCTGTCCTACCATTTCATTTATTGTTCTGAAACCTAATTCAGCCATGATTTCCCGTAGCTCCAGCGTAATGAATTTAAAGAAGTTCACTACATGATCCGGATCGCCGGTAAAGCGTTTGCGCAATTCAGCATCTTGCGTAGCTACCCCTACCGGGCAGGTATTGAGGTGGCATTTTCGCATCATAATACAACCTTCTACTATAAGGGCTGCAGTGGCAATGCCCCATTCTTCGGCACCCAATAAGGTAGCAATTACAATGTCTTTTCCGGTTCGTAACTGTCCGTCGGTTTGCACTACTACGCGGCTGCGCAATCCGTTTTTTACTAAAGTTTGATGAGTTTCTGCAAGGCCCAGTTCCCATGGCAAGCCAGCATGTTTGATAGAACTTAAAGGGGATGCTCCTGTACCGCCATCATGCCCGGCAATTAATACTACGTCTGCTTTTGCTTTGGTAACACCAGCGGCAATAGTACCAACTCCTGCTTTGGATACCAGCTTTACACTGATACGTGCTGCACGGTTTGCATTTTTTAAATCAAATATCAGCTGCGCCAGATCTTCAATAGAATAAATATCATGATGCGGTGGAGGCGATATTAACCCAACGCCCGGCGTGGCGTGCCGCACCTTCCCGATCCAGTCGTCCACTTTATGGCCGGGCAATTGACCACCCTCGCCAGGCTTTGCACCTTGTGCCATTTTTATCTGCAGTTCATCTGCCATGGTTAAATAATAACTGGTAACACCAAACCGGGCCGAGGCCACTTGTTTAATGGCAGAACGCATAGAATCACCATTGGGTAATGGCTCATAGCGCATTTCATCTTCACCGCCTTCTCCTGTATTGCTTCTGCCACCTAAACGGTTCATGGCAATAGCCAGTGTAGCATGTGCTTCATGTGAGATAGAGCCAAAGCTCATAGCACCGGTGGCAAAGCGCCGGTAAATATTTTCTGCAGGTTCTACTTCGTCAATAGATATGGATGGCCTATTTCGTTTAAATTGAAATAAGCTACGAAGTGTACAGGCTTTTTCGCTCTGATCATTAATATATTTCGAATATTTTTTAAAAGTGTTATAATCATTTGTTTTGGTGGCATATTGTAGCAAATGGATGGACGTTGGATTGAATAAATGAAACTCACCTTTACGTTTCCACTGGTAAATGCCACCTACCGGCAAGCGGTCTACTGGTATATCTTTTTTACTAAAAGCAAAATAGTGTTTTGCCAGTGCTTCTCTTGCAATTTCATCTAAGCCCATACCTTCAATACGGGAAGTAGCGCCCGTAAAGTACGTGTCCACTACCAATTTATTAAGACCAACAATTTCAAAGATTTGTGCTCCCTGATAGGATTGAAGGGTGGAGATGCCCATTTTAGAAAATACTTTCAGCAGGCCATCATTAACCGCTTTGATATAATTCTTTTTCAAACCTTCTGCATCAATATCCGTCTGCATAGCCCCCGACAGCTTCATATCGCGTATAGTAGAAAGCGTCAGGTAGGGATTGATAGCCGTAGCACCGAAACCAATTAAACAGGCAAAATGGTGCACTTCCCACACATCGCCGGCTTCTACTACCAAACCTACCTGTCCCCTGTAGCCTTTGCGTATTAAATGGTGATGAACGGCCGCTATTGCTAAAAGTGATGGGATAGGAGCATGCTCTGAATCAATAGCCCGATCGGATAATATCACCACTTCGAAGCCATCTTCTACGGCATCTACTGCGTAGCGGCAAAGGCGGTCAAGTCCTTTTTTTAAAGAGCCGGGTTTCCCATCGGCTTTAAAATAACATTGCAAGGTTTTAGCCTGGAAAATGCCGGTATCAATACTTCTTATTTTTTCCAGTTCATGGTTGGTTAGTACCGGCTGTTTCAATGCCACACTATGGCAGGCCAGCGGATCTTCTATTAATAAGTTGCCGTTGTTACCCACAAAGGTGGCTAGCGACATCACCATTCTTTCGCGAATGGGGTCAATAGGCGGATTGGTTACCTGTGCAAACAATTGTTTGAAATAGCTGCTCAGGTGTTGCGGCTGATCGCTCAATACAGCCAATGGCACATCATTACCCATAGAGCCAATAGGTTCTTTACCATCCACAGCCATAGGCGTAATAATAGTTTCCAAATCTTCTTTAGAATAGCCAAATGCTTTTTGATATTTAAATACCTGGTCGGATTCTAACTCTGTAAACATTACCCTTGGATCCGGTAATTCCTCCAAACTTATTTTATATTTATTCAACCATTCGCCATAAGGTTTTTGTGAACAGATGGTTTGCTTTAATTCTTCATCACTAATAATACGGCCCTGCTCCAGATCCACCACAAACATTTTGCCCGGTTGCAAACGGCCTTTTTCCTTTACCAGTTTTGGATCAACAGGTAAAGCACCGGTTTCAGAAGCCATAATCACCCGGTCATCGGTAGTTACACAATATCTTGAAGGGCGCAGGCCGTTTCTATCCAGTGTAGCGCCAATAATTTTACCATCGGTGAATGATATGGAAGCGGGTCCATCCCAGGGCTCCATAAAGGCCGCATGAAAATTGTAAAAAGCTTTTTTTGCCGGATCCATTTGTTCATTGCCATCCCAGGCTTCCGGTATCAGCATCATCATTACATGAGGCAGCGAACGGCCGCATAAAGTAAGCAGTTCAATCATATTATCCAGACAAGCCGAATCGGACTGGCCACCGGTGATAATAGGTAGCAGCATATCCATTTCTTCTTTGGTAAAATACGGAGATGTAAAGCTGCGTTCACTGGTTTTTAACCAATTTAAATTGCCCTGAAGTGTATTGATTTCTCCATTATGTGCAATATAGCGGAACGGTTGCGCCAGCCGCCAGGAAGGAAACGTATTGGTAGCAAAACGGGAGTGTACCAAACCAAATGCCGATACTACCCGTTTGTTATTTAAATCAGGAAAATAACTACGTACCTGCAAACTGGTTAGCTGACCTTTATATACAATTGTTTTGTAGGAAAGAGAAGCAATATAAAAACCGATAACGTCTTTCTTTATCGTGTTTTCGATAGTATGGGCTGCATAATTTCGAAGTAAAAATAGCTTGCGCTCAAAGTCTTCCGGATTAGTAATATGGTCGGGGCAGGCAATAAAAACCTGTTCCATTTCTGGTTCTACAGATAACGCTGTAGCGCCGATACCATCAGGGTTTACCGGCACTTTCCGGTAGGCCAATATTTCCAGCCCCAACTTTTCCGCCGCACGGTTAAACACATCTCGACACTCTTCTTTGGTGCGAATGTCTTTTGGAAAAAATAATACACCGACCCCATATTTGCTAAACGGCGGAAGGTGAACACCCAGTTTTACACATTCATCAAAGAAGAATTCATGTGGGGTTTGTATCATAATACCTGCACCGTCACCCGTATTGTTTTCGCACCCGCAAGCGCCTCTGTGCTCCATATTCTCCAGTATGGTTAACGCATCAGAAACATTCTGGTGTGATTTGTGGCTTTTGATATTTGCTACGAATCCGATACCGCAGGAGTCGTGCTCAAAAGCAGGAGAATATAAACCTTGTTCAATAGCCATTTTAAGCGCCTTTTAAATGTGATCAATAAAAATTAATGTTCAATATGGGCAAACAATCGCAAGCTCGTAAAATACCAAAAAAATGGCAGCTTTCCTGTAGGATTTGGATGTATGGATTGTTAAATTATTATTTGTGTAACCGGCTTCCGTATTAGTGTTCATCTTTCCTTGCGCCGCACACTGCATCTCCTGTTCGTTACTAAACCAAATAATCAAAAAGATTATCATTCTTATTGAGCTCAGTGTACTGAATGGTATATTTATTCATATTTTTTAGCAACGCCTTATAATCTTCTTTCGATCTTAATTCAATACCTACCAATGCATGACCGGTTTCTTTATTGTGCTTTTGCATATATTCAAACCGGGTAATATCATCATCCGGGCCCAATACCAGGTTTACAAACTCTTTTAATGCGCCGGGACGTTGGGCAAATTTTATAAGAAAATAATGCTTCAATCCTTCATATTGCAGCGACCGTTCTTTTATTTCCTGCATACGGTCAATATCGTTATTGCTGCCACTGACAATGCATACTACATTTTTTCCTCTTATTACATCCGCATAATCATCCAGCGCCGCAATAGAAAGGGCGCCGGCCGGTTCTACCACCAACGCATCTTCATTGTATAATTTTAATATGGTAGAGCATACTTTTCCTTCCGGTACCAGGTGCATTTCATCCAGCACTTCTTTGCAGATGGAAAAGGTAAGATCGCCCACCCTTTTCACCGCAGCGCCATCTACAAAACGTTCAATATTATCAAGTATAACCGGGTGGCCGGCTTCCAGCGCTGCCGTCATAGAAGGAGCACCTTCCGGCTCCAGCCCGATGATTTTTGTTTTGGGAGAAAAAGTTTTAAAATAAGAACCTACACCGGCACTTAAGCCACCGCCGCCTACTGGTATAAATACATAATCAATATCCGTTTGATCTTCTAATATCTCCACTCCAACTGTAGCCTGACCTTCAATGATACGATAATCATCAAAAGGCGGAATAAAGGTCATGCTGTGTTCCTGTGCATATTGCTTTGCGGCCACGGCACAGTCATCAAACGTATCGCCAATCAGTTTTACTTCTATAAAGTCCTCACCAAACATTTTGGTTTGATATACTTTTTGGCCGGGCGTAATGCTGGGCATGAATACGACACCATTTACACCCAGCTTTCGACAGGAGTAAGCAAACCCTTGTGCATGATTGCCGGCACTGGCACATACCACGCCATTCTGCAATTGTTCTTTTGGCAACGAGCTAAGCATATTGTAGGCTCCCCGCAATTTGTAGGAGCGAACAATCTGCAGATCTTCTCTTTTTAAAAAAACATTGCAGGCATACTTTTTAGAAAGATTATGACTATAAACCAGTGGTGTTCTGGTCACCACTGGTTTTAACCGTTCTACCGCTTTTTCAAAATTTAGTTTTGTATTCGAAAACATAAATTTTGAAGCCGTGTTATTGATAGTTGTTTCAGACATCTTTTATTTAAAAGTTTGCTGCTACCAGGTCGGGTTTGTTTTCTTCAAACTCGCCAGTAGCTGGTTCTTGATTTTCAGGACGAAGGCTTCTTACTGTTTTTCCGGCCTGCCACATCTCGCTTTCACGTAATTCCTTCAATTCTTCATTTAGCTTTTCACGATAATCTGCCTGGCTGTTGGAGTCAATAGAACGCTGAGATTCTTTACCGGCTGCGACGCTTTCGTACAGTTCGGTAAATACTGGTAACGTAGCATCGCGAAACTTTTTCCACCAGTCTAATGCACCGCGCTGTGCAGTAGTAGAGCAGTTGGCATACATCCAGTCCATACCATTTTCAGCCACTAATGGCATTAATGACTGTGTTAACTCTTCGACTGTTTCATTGAAGGCTTCAGAAGGAGAGTGGCCTTTATCCCGCAATACCTGGTATTGGGCGGCAAAAATTCCCTGGATAGCACCCATAAGTGTACCGCGTTCACCGGTCAAGTCAGAAAATACTTCTTTACGGAAATCGGTTTCAAATAAGTATCCGCTACCAACAGCAATACCTAGCGCAATCACCCGGTCTTTTGCTTTTCCGGTGGCATCCTGGTAGATGGCATAGCTACTGTTTAAGCCACGGCCTTGTAAAAACATTCTACGTAAGGAAGTACCAGAACCTTTAGGCGCTACTAAAAATACATCTACATCCTTTGGAGGAAGAATGCCGGTTTGCTCACTGAACGTAATACCAAAGCCATGCGAAAAATATAAGGCTTTGCCCGGAGTTAAATTCTTTTTAACTGTAGGCCACAATTGAATCTGGGCGGCATCGCTCAGCAAATAACAAATGATGGTGCCCCGCTCCAGTGCTTCTTCAATTTCAAACAACGTTTTGCCGGGTACGAAGCCATCCGCTACTGCTTTATCCCACGATTTGGAATCTTTGCGCTGACCGACAATTACATTAATACCATTGTCTCTTTGGTTTAATGCCTGTCCAGGACCTTGCACGCCGTAGCCTATAACCGCTACCACTTCATTCTTTAACACTTCCTGAGCTTTGGAAAGAGGAAACTCCTCGCGGGTTACTACATTTTCTTCTACGCCGCCGAAATTCAATTTTGCCATTTTTTACGTTTTAAGTTGTTTGTTATACGTTGTAAGTATTTATTCTGAACTGTATTTTTAGGATAAATGAGATTGATGTGATACTATAATCATTCAACATTCATCATATATAATTCTTAATATCCTGTATCCGGAAATAGTTCTTCCTGCAAACTCAGGTATTCATTTTCCACTACTTCTTCGGCAGGTTCGGCCTGCTCAAATTCTTTTACTTTTTCATGGAAGCCTTTGCTTTCCTTTATGATTGCTACTCTTGCGCTGCGTACAAATTCTATCAGTTCATAAGGTGCTAATACTTCTACCAGTTTATCGGTTTCTTCACGGTGGCCGGTCGTTTCAAAAACCGTGTAATCTTTACGGATTACCACAGCCCTTGCTCCATATTGGCGTAATAACCGTTCTACCTTTACCTTTTCGGCAATTACTTCAGTAGGTACCTTATACAATGCCAGCTCCTGCCATACAATTTCATCAGCCGTATTAAAATAAGCCTTCAATACTTCCACCTGTTTCTCAATCTGGCGTATTAGTTTACGCACCACGTCTTCGGTTTCGTTGATAACAATAGTAAAACGGTGAATGCTTTCTACTTCGGAAGGTGAGGTATTGAGGCAGGCGATATTAATTTTTCTTCTGGAAAAAATAATAGCAATGCGGTTCAATAATCCAATATGGTTTTCAGTATAAACTGTGATGGTATATTCTTGTTTCATTGTTTTTGCTTTAAGCGTTTGGCAATTTGTCTTTTCTTTTATGCTAATCGTATTTCACTTACACTGCACCCTTGCGGCACCATTGGAAATACATTGTTTTCTTTGCCCACCATTACCTCCAGCAAGTACGAACCATTATGGTTTAGCATCGTTTGTAACGCCTGCCTTACTTCTTCTCTTTTCGAGATTTTAGCGCCTTCAATGCCATATCCTTTCGCTACCATAATGTAATCGGGACTGGTGATGTTTACGAATGAATAGCGCCTGTCGTGAAACAACTCCTGCCACTGGCGCACCATACCCAAAAACTGGTTATTCAGAATCATGATTTTTACGTTCACGCCGCTTTGCATAATAGTACCCAGTTCCTGTATCGTCATCTGTATACCGCCATCGCCAATAATAGCTATTACGGTTCTGTCCGGTGCACCGAACTTAGCACCGATAGCAGCCGGCAAGCCAAAGCCCATCGTACCTAAGCCACCAGAAGTGATATTGCTCCTGGACTGGTTGAATTTGGCATAGCGGCAGGCTACCATTTGGTGCTGGCCCACATCAGTTACAACAATAGCATTGCCTCCTGTTAATTCATTCATTTCGTTTACGATTTCCGCCATACTCAACACTTCTGAAGCAGGGTTCATTTCCGGAATAATGCATAGCTCTTCTTCCTTTTTTTGATAATCCTTAAACTTTTGTAGCCACTCGGTATGCTGTTTTTTCTCTATTAATTCGGTAAGTAAGGGAAGCGTTTCTTTACAATCGCCCCAAACCGGAACCGTAACTTTTACATTCTTATCAATTTCCGCAGGGTCAATATCAAGGTGAATGATTTTTGCCTGGCGTGCATATTTATCTAAGCGGCCGGTAACCCTGTCGTCGAAGCGCATACCGATAGCGATCAATACATCACACTCATTGGTTAGCACATTAGGGCCGTAATTACCATGCATACCTAGCATGCCCACATTGAGCGGATGGTCGGTAGGTATAGCGCTTTCACCCAGTATGGTCCAGGCGGCAGGCAAATTCCCTTTTTCAATAAATTTTTTAAATTCATTTTCAGCACTTCCCAGTACGACGCCTTGTCCCCAGATGACAAAAGGCTTTTCGGCATTATTGATTAATTCCGCAGCTTGTTGAATATATTCTTTACGTACAATTGGTTTTGGCCGGTAGCTGCGGATGTGATTGCATTTGGTATATCCCTGAAAGTCGAATTTTTGCAGCTGTGCATTTTTGGTAATATCAATCAGCACGGGCCCTGGCCTGCCGCTTTTGGCAATATAAAAAGCCTTGGCTAATACCTCTGGAATTTCAGTAGCATCGGTAACCTGGTAGTTCCATTTAGTAACCGGCGTAGTAATATTAACCACATCGGTTTCCTGGAAGGCATCCGTGCCTAACAGATGCGCAAACACCTGGCCGGTAATGCATACCAGTGGTGTACTGTCTATCTGCGCATCGGCCAAACCGGTTACCAAATTGGTAGCACCGGGACCACTGGTAGCAAATACAATACCTACACGGCCGGAAGAACGGGCATAGCCTTGTGCCGCATGTATGCCACCCTGCTCATGGCGCACCAGTATATGCTGTAGCTTGTCCATATAGTCATACAACGCATCATAGATAGGCATAATGGCTCCGCCGGGATAACCAAAAATAGTATCTACGCCTTCTTCAATCAACGCTTTTAACACGGCTTCCGAACCGCTTATTTGCTGGGGTGCTTGCCTGGCGGTAGTTTGAGCCGCGGTTTTGTTGTTAGAAAGCGTGGCTGTGTTTTCTTGTAAATTCATTATTCAAAATTTTGTGCAAACCTGTTGGTCTACCTGTTTTTGTTTCTGTATTATGCTTCATCCGTTACACATCCGTCAGCAGCCGTTTTCACCTGTTTTGCATATTTAAAAAGAATTCCTTTGGTAGCTTTTAAGGCCGGTTGCTTCCAGTTGCTTTTCCGCTTAGCTATTTCCTCGTCTGACACTTTCAATTTGATGGTATTGTGGATAGCATCCAGTTCAATCGTGTCCTCATCCTGTACCAATGCTATCAGACCGCCATCATAGGCTTCGGGAGTAATATGGCCGACGACAAAACCATGCGTGCCGCCGCTGAATCTTCCATCGGTTATCAAGGCTACGGATTTGCCTAAACCCGCACCAATAAGCGCAGAGGTTGGCTTCAACATTTCGGGCATACCAGGGCCGCCCTTTGGCCCCACATAGCGGATTACCACTACATCGCCTGCTTTTATTTTTCCGGAATTAATACCATTGATTAATTCAAATTCGCCATCAAATACACGGGCCGGACCTTCAAAACGTTCGCCTTCTTTACCACTTATTTTAGCAACGCTTCCACCTTCGGCAAGATTGCCATATAAGATTTGCAAATGACCAGTAGCCTTTATCGGGCTTTCCATCTTCCGGATGATTTGCTGCTTATCAAAGTCCAAATCCGGAGCACCGGCTAAATTTTCTGCAATTGTTTTACCGGTTACGGTGAGGCAATCGCCGTGCAATAAACCTTTTTGCAACAGGTATTTCATTACTGCAGGCAAGCCACCGTGTTCGTGCAAATCCTGCATTAAAAATTTACCACTGGGTTTAAAATCGGCTAATACCGGAATTCTATTACTTACCGCCTGAAAGTCGTCTTGTGTGAGTTCGATATCCACACTTTTTGCCATAGCTATCAAGTGCAATACTGCATTGGTAGAACCGCCCAAAACCATAATGGTTACTATCGCATTTTCGAATGCTTTCCGCGTCATGATATCTTTAGGTTTGATATCGTGCTGAAGCAGGTATTGAATAGCTTTACCAGCAGCTAAACATTCCTTTCTCTTCTCTTCGCTAAGCGCCGGGTTGGACGAAGAATAAGGCAAACTCATTCCAAGCGCCTCAATAGCCGCAGCCATTGTATTAGCCGTGTACATGCCACCGCAGGCGCCGGCGCCGGGGCAGGCATGTTGTATGATACCTTTAAAATCTTTTTCGGATAACTGTCCGGCAATTTTTTGTCCCAATGCTTCAAAAGCAGAAACAATATTTAAATCCTGACCGTTATAATGACCCGGTGCAATAGTGCCGCCATATACCATAATGGCCGGCCGGTTTAAGCGTCCCATTGCTATAATAGAACCGGGCATATTTTTATCACAACCTGGCAGGGCAATTACAGCATCATAATACTGTGCGCCACAAACGGCTTCAATTGAATCGGCAATCAGGTCGCGGCTTACTAATGAATATCGCATGCCATCGGTACCATTACTCATGCCATCGCTCACGCCAATAGTATTAAAAATAAGGCCTATCAAATCGGCGTCGCCTACTCCTTGTTTTACAATACTAGCTAAGTCGTTCAGGTGCATATTACAGGTGTTGCCTTCATAGCCCATACTTGCAATACCTACCTGCGCTTTCTTTAAGTCTTCGTCGGTAAAACCAATGCCATAATACATGGCCTGGGCAGCCGGTTGTGTTACATCCTGTGTAAGAACCTTGCTATATTTATTTAGTTCATTCATGCTACAGCTAATGAGGCTTTAAATTCTTTCCCTAAAACTTTACATTTATATGCGTTTTGAATAACAGCGCCTAAGCTCTCACTCCATTTTTTCTTAAACGGCACTTTGTCTAATGAAGCAATACCTATCACTTCTGCAGCCGTACCGCAGAAAAAAGCGCTGTCAGCACCGTGTGCTTCCTCGGGTTTGATTTGTTTTTCCACTACTTCGATGCCCAACTCTTCGCATATCTCTAATACAGTAGCACGGGTGATACCGGGTAAGATGTTGCCCCGCTGTGGCGTATATAAAACATTATCCCGCTCAACAAAAATATTGGCGCCAGGACCTTCTGCTAAAAAGCCGTTCATATCCAGCAAAAGCGCTTCATCAAAACCTTTTGCTTTGGCTTCCTGGCTTGCCAGGATAGAATTTACATAATGGCCAGCGGCTTTGGCTTCCATTATAAAACCTTTTGGATTAGGACGTTGAAAAGAAGATGTCATTACTTTCAACAACGTTTCACCTAAAAAAGGTTCCATTTTCCAGGCTGCTATCATGAGGTACGATTGCTCGTTGGGATTGAACGACATATTGGGTGGTGCAAAAACCAATGGCCGTATATAGGCATCCTGAAGATTATTTCTTTCCAATACTGTATAGGTGGCTTCAATTAAAGATTCCGTAGTATAGGTATAAGGCATATTGAGCGCCTGTGCGGAAGCTTTTAAGCGATCATAGTGTTCTTTTTCCTTAAAGATTTTTGTTTCGCCATTTGCTGTTTTGTAGGAGCGGATGCCTTCAAATACGGCATATCCATAGTGCATAGACTGGCCAAACAAATCGCCTTTGGCTTCAGCGGCTTTTATATACGCACCATTGAGATAAATAATCGTGTTTTCATCGTAGTAATTCATAACTTCCTTTTTGAGAATTGTTTCTTTAATACTTTATGGTTTACGTTTTGTTTATACTGAAATCCACTATGGTTTTTGTCCATAAAAAAACCCGCCTTTTTGGAGGCGGGTCGTGTATTTCTTTATTACGTTATATACAAGTTCCACCTCCATACAGTGCTGGAATAATAATGACTACCACAATAATTATTGTAGTGTCGATGATCTTATTCAAGCTGCTTCTTAACATGAAGGATGTTTATTGCTGCTAATATACAACCTTCTGTTTTATATATAAAGAACTATTTCTTTTAAATAATGGTTGATTTTCTCAACTCAATATTAGAATGATTTACCGCCGATGGTATTCTTCCACTTACATGATCGCTTATCAACTCGCCGATTGTAGAAGTGAAATACGAATTTACCGGGTCAATATCCCGCGTTACAAAACCATTACTCAACGTCCACGAAACGGCTTCTCTTACTACCGCTGCCTCATCGGATAAACCAAAATGTTCCAGCAGCATCGCTGCAGATAAAATAGAACCTATTGGATTGGCAATATCTTTACCCGCAGCTTGCGGATACGAACCATGAATGGGTTCAAACAAAGCCGTGGCTGCACCTACCGATGCGGAAGGCAACAATCCCAGCGAACCACTGATGACACTCGCTTCATCGCTTATAATATCGCCAAACATATTTTCAGTAAGAATTACATCAAACTGTTTGGGGTTAACAATGATCTGCATCGCAGCATTATCTACAAACATATAATCTACCTGCACATCGGCATATTGCGGTACAATTTCCTGCACCACTTTGCGCCACAACCTCGATGTTTCCAATACGTTTGCCTTATCTACCAGCGTTAATTTCTTTTTTCGTTGTTGCGCTGCTTTAAATGCTAAGTGGGCAATGCGTTCAATTTCGCTTTTAGTATAAATGCATAAATCAGAGGCTTCCGTATATGCTTCATTTACTTTTTTCTCGCCAAAATAAATACCACCTGTTAGTTCGCGATATACTACAAAGTCCACGCCTTCCAGTTGCTTTTCTTTTAGCGGTGATAAATGACTTAAAGAAGGGTAGGTGCTTACGGGCCGTATATTAGCAAACAACTGCAAAGACTTTCTAAGCTTCAGCAAGCCCTGCTCCGGACGCACTTTTGCCGTTGGGTCGTTATCATATTTCGGATGGCCTATAGCGCCAAATAAGATGGCATCACTTTTTAAACAAACATCCAGTGTTTCATCGGGCAACGGGTTACCGGTTTTGTCAATCGCATCCGCACCCATCAGGCAATAGGTATATATAAATTCTTGCTTAAATTGTTCGGCAATCGCATTCAATACTATTATCGATTGTTGCGTTACTTCGGGCCCTATTCCATCTCCTAATATCACTGCAATATTCTTCTTCATGATCGCTGTTCTTTTACGCGGCAATTATTTGTTTAATATTCCTATTACTGATAACGGCGTGGCCGTTGTTTAATTCTAATTTTTTATCAATGCAAGATGGTATTTCTCCATCGTAATGGCTTACATATATCAATGTTTTATTGGCCCGGACGCACAATTCGTCAATGAGGCTGTTAAACTCCTGCGTTAGCTGGTCATCCAGTCCCTGGCAGGGTTCATCTAATATTAAAAGCGGCGGATTTTTTACCAAGGCTCTTGCCAGCAATACCAGTCGCTGCATACCGGACGATAAAGAAGAAAGCGGCTTGTGCTGCACCGATTTTAAATCGAAATATGCCAGCCATTGTGCTAATACCTGTTCCTGTGCGGTGCTTAATGCACGATACAATCCCATGGTATCAAAAAAGCCGGAAGCAACTGCATGATAGCAACTCAGTCCTCTATCGAAATACATATGCACTTCCGGTGAAATGTAACCTATGTTTTTCTTAATATCCCATATGCTTTCACCGCTGCCTCTTCTTTTGTCAAACAAATAAATTTCATTAGCATACGCCTGCGGATTATCGCCGGTGAGTAAGCTTAACAAAGTAGATTTTCCCGCACCGTTCGGACCTTTCAATAACCATTTTTCACCGCGGGCTACCTGCCAGTTGATATTATTTAATATTACTTTTTCACCATACTGTACCGAAGTGTTTTTAATAGCAATGGCGTTTGTAAAATCAGTCCGTTCTTTTGTATGTGGTATGGGTTTGTTGGCAAACAAAATGGGTTGAGCAATCTTATGCTGGAACTGGTTTTTTTTGCTAAAGCTTTTCAACTTTCCTTTACTTAACTCCGCAATATG
This sequence comes from Chitinophagaceae bacterium, assembly GCA_025924755.1. Lineage (GTDB taxonomy): Bacteria > Bacteroidota > Bacteroidia > Chitinophagales > Chitinophagaceae > Flavisolibacter. The sequence goes on from JAICHT010000002.1 coordinate 24,324, forward strand.
GGTAATGCAGGCAGGAACTTCTCCGATGCTTGTTATGATGATAATGGCAGTATGAACCGCCAGTTCATTAATAACGGTATGCAATGCTTCGCGGCTTTTTACATCGAGGCCGATGAATGGCTGATCAAGTATTAAAACCTGGGGCTGATGTAGAAAAGCACTCACTAATTGAAACCGCTTGTGCTCGCCATTTGATAATTGAAGCAGCGGCGTATGCCTTCGATAGGAAAGGTTAAAGCGTTCAAGTACTTCTTGTATTCTGTTTCTTCTCTCATTACTTTCTGTTATAACGGCAAGGGATATGCGCTCTAATTCCTGTTCGACTGTAGCTGCATCTTCTGCTTCCGTGCTGTTATACCGTTGCTGATAATAAAAAGAAGATTGATTGGATAAATTTTTAAAATGGTCTTGTTGCTCTACAAAAACAACCCGTCTGGTAGCAGTGGTTTCGCTACTGGATAGGTGAATAGTTCCTGCATGAAAAACCTTTCCGGATAGAGCTTTTGCCAATGTGGTTTTGCCGCTTCCGGATTCGCCTGTAATCGCTAAATGTTGCTGCGGCTCTAGTTCAAAAGAGATATCATCCAGCACAGTATTGCCTCCGAGTTTTACGGCAAGATTCTTTACTATGATAGATGGGTTGCTCATATTTTCTTACAAATTTGCTGCTTCAAATGCTTCTATATCTTTCCGAATACTTAGTAGAAAATCAATATCATCGTACCCGTTTAATAAACAGGTTTTTTTATAATTATTAATATCAAATGTTTCCTGGTCGCCTGTGGCGTCAATAGTAATGGTTTGGGCATCCAAGTTAATGGTTAACGTAGACTGATTATTTTGTTCAAATATTTTTTGTAAAAAGGCATCACTCACTTTTACCGGGAGCACGCCATTATTTAGCGCATTATTTTTAAAAATATCAGCAAAAAAACTGGATACCACTACTTTAAAACCGTAATCTAAAATAGACCAGGCAGCATGCTCCCTGGAAGATCCGCAACCAAAGTTTTTGCCAGCCACTAAAATTTCGCCGCTATATAATGGGTTATTTAAAACAAAATCTTTTTTGGGTTGCTGGTCATTATCATTTTCATATCGCCAATCGCGAAATAGATTTTTTCCAAATCCTTCCCGCGTAGTAGCTTTTAAAAATCGTGCAGGAATAATCTGGTCCGTATCTACATTTTCCAGCGGCAGCGGAACAAAAGTGCTATGTACTGTTTTTAATGGTTGCATTTTCTTAACTTAAAAATTCTCTTACATCGGTTACTACGCCTGTAATGGCTGCGGCAGCGGCTGTTAACGGGCTGGCCAATAAAGTTCGGGCTCCGGCGCCCTGCCTCCCTTCAAAGTTTCTATTGCTGGTAGAAATGCAATATTCACCTGCCGGCACCTTATCTTCGTTCATGCCTAAACAGGCGCTGCATCCTGCTTGTCTTACTTCGAAACCCGCTTCTTCAAATATCTGGTTCAGGCCTTCTGCCTTGGCTTGTGCCGCCACTTGTTGCGATCCGGGCACAATCATTACTTTTACATGCTCATTTTTTTTCTTGCCTTTTACCATATCAGCTACCAGCCGTAAATCCTCAATTCTCGAATTGGTGCAGCTACCTATAAATACATTTTGCACCCGCATTCCTTTTAACGGCTTTCCTTCCTCAAGGCCCATATACTGAAGCGCTTTGATAATGTTTTTCCGTTCACCTTCGGGCAGGGTTTCCGTAGCAGGAATTAAACTGTTAATAGCCATACCCAGGCCCGGATTGGTTCCATAGGTAATCATCGGCTCAATATCCGCAGCATTGATTGTTATTTCTTTATCAATCACGGCATCTGCATCGCTGTAAAGTTCTTTCCATTGCGCCACTTTCTTTTCCCATTCTTCACCCTGAGGTGCAAACGGACGACCTTTCAGATATTCAAATGTAGTTTCGTCCGGAGCAATCATTCCGCCACGGGCGCCCATTTCAATACTCATATTGCAAACCGTCATACGGGCTTCCATGCTAAGAGAACGAATAGCCGAACCTGCATACTCTACAAAATAACCGGTAGCGCCGCTGGCAGATATAAGCGATATAATATAAAGAATAATATCTTTTGAAACGACTCCTTTATTGAGTTCGCCTTCCACGTTGATGCGCATGCGCTTTGGCTTCATTTGCAACAAGCATTGCGATGCAAAAACCATTTCTACTTCGCTGGTGCCAATGCCAAAAGCAATAGAGCCGAAAGCGCCGTGTGTAGAGGTATGACTATCGCCACATACAATGGTCATACCCGGTTGCGTAATGCCCAACTCAGGACCAATCACATGTACGATGCCCTGGAAGGGATGCCCAAGGCCATATAATTCAAGACCAAATTTTTTACAATTTTCAATTAACTGGTCTACCTGGTGTTTGGATAATTGATCTCTTATAGGTAAGTGCTGGTTGATAGTAGGCACATTATGATCGGCAGTTGCTACTATTTGCTGCGGCCTGAATAAAGGAAGTCTTCGCTTCTCCAAACCTGCAAACGCCTGCGGAGAAGTTACTTCGTGTATAAAATGCTTATCAATATACAATACATCCGGGCCGCCCGGAATGGACTTTACCACATGCTTATCCCAAATCTTTTCAAATAGTGTTTTTGCCATAGGTCGTTTTTATGCGATGCTTGCAGTTTCTGGTTGATGTTGCTGTGCCAATTGCACCAGGTCTTCTTCTCTTACTTCTTTTTTAGAATCGGCTACTTTCAAAAATGCTTCATACAATACATCAATATCATTACGGGTATATTGATATCCCAGTTTTTGAAAACGATAGGCTAGTGCACTGCGGCCGCTCCGGGCTGTCAATACAATCTTGCTTTGCTCTGCGCCTACTTCTTCCGGGTTGATCGTTTCATAAGTTTGCGCATCTTTTAAAAAGCCATCCTGGTGAATACCGGAGGAATGTGAAAACGCATTGGCACCTACAATGGCCTTATTAGGTTGCACCGGCATCCGCATTATTTCTGAAACCTGCCTGCTGAGCGGGTTTAAGCCTTTTGCATTAATATTAGTATAGTAGCCCAGATCTTTATGTTGTTTTAATATCATGACAACTTCTTCCAGCGAAGTATTGCCAGCTCTTTCGCCCAGGCCGTTCATAGTACACTCAATTTGCCGTGCGCCATTCATAACACCCGAAATAGAATTTGCCGTGGCCAATCCAAGGTCGTTATGGCAATGGCAGGAGATGATGGCTTTATCAATATTAGGAACATTATTTACCAGGAATGCTATTTTTTCACCATATTGATTTGGCAGGCAATAACCTGTAGTATCCGGAATATTAACGGTAGTAGCCCCTGCTGCAATTACCGCTTCAATCACACGGGCCAGGTATTCGTTCTCGGTTCTGCCGGCATCTTCTGCATAAAACTCCACATCGTCGGTAAAGTTGCGTGCCCATTTTACACACTGCACCGCCCTTTTTAAAATATCTTCGCGAGTAGAATTGAATTTACTTTTTATATGATAGTCTGATGTGCCAATACCGGTGTGTATCCGGCAATGACGGGCCGGCTTTAAAGCCTGTGCCGCTACTTCAATATCTTTTTGTACGGCACGGCTAAGGCCGCATACGGTGGCGTTTTTTACGATAGCTGCAATACGGCTTACCGATTCAAAATCGCCTGGGCTGGATATAGGAAACCCCGCCTCGATGATATCAACTCCTAAAGCTTCCAACTGCAACGCTAACTCCAGCTTTTCGGTAGTATTCAGTTTGCAACCGGGTACTTGTTCACCGTCGCGCAGCGTGGTATCAAAAATATATACTTTGTTTTGTGCCATAAGAAATTGAAATAAGGGGTAAAAAATGATGGCTAAATTTGCTATTAATTTCCTAACAGCACTATAACACAACCTTCCCTTTCAAATTTCGTTCAATTAATAGGGTGGCCGTATATAAAATAGTGTCAATTTTACGTTAGCGAAAGGAGTTAAAAGTTGTTAAAGTGCTTTACAGGCCTGATTTGTAGAAAAATTTATTTACGATGCCCAACCGCTCTACTGATACCTTATATCAATTGATCCGCTCCCTGCAAAAGTCGGAAAAGCGTAATTTTAAGCTGTATGTAAATCGAAATTCGTCGAACGAAGATCTGAAAATAGTACAATTGTTTGATGCGCTGGACCGCATGAATGAGTATGATGAAGAGGCATTGCTCCGGCGGGCACCTTCTATAAAAAAGCAGCAATTATCTAATATCAAAGCACACCTGTATAAACAGATACTGGCCAGCCTGCGGTTGCTGGAAAGCGAAGAAAATATCGATATTCAATTACATGAGCAACTGGATTATGCCCGCATCCTGTATAATAAAGGATTGTATCATCAAAGCTTAAAAATACTTGACAAAATAAAGGAACACGCCAAAGCTACCAACCAGCTTAGCTTTTTGATGCAGGTATTGTTTTTAGAAAAAAAGATTGAATCGCTGCATATTACCCGAAGTATGCAGGACCGTGCCGACCAACTTACCAGCGAAGCGGATAACGTAAACGAACACTTAACGGCCATTACAAAACTATCAAACCTGGCCCTGCAGCTATACAGTTGGTATATTAAAAACGGCCATGCCCGCAATGAAGCTGATGAAATATCTATTACCCGGTTTTTTAAAGAAAACCTGCCCGCGGAATCATTTAATAAAAAGGGTTTTTACGAGGAGTTATATTTATCGCAAAGCTATTGCTGGTATGCTTTCATTCGACAGGATTTCTTAATGTATTACCGCTATACGCAAAGATGGGTGGATGTATTTTACGAGCAGCCTTTTATGATTGATATTGAAACAGCTCATTTTATAAAGGGGCTGCATAATTTAATAAGTGCACATTTTGATTTACTGAATTATAAGAAGTTTGATGATACCTTAATAAAGTTTGAAGCATTTGCAGCTTCGCCTACGGTTACTGAAAACGACAACAACCGCATACAGGTTTTTGTGTATTTGTATATAGCAAAAATTAACCAGCATTTTTTGCACGGCACCTTTACCGAAGGATTAAAACTGGTGCCTTACATTGAAGAAAAGCTGGTGGAGTATCTGTTATACCTGGATCGCCACCGCATATTGGTCTTTTATTACAAAATAGCTTCATTATATTTTGGCAGCGGCGATTATGGAAGAACGATAGATTATCTCAATAAGATCATTAACTGGAAAGTTGATTTGCGAACCGACCTGCAATGCTATGCCCGGTTGCTGCATTTGATTGCTCATTATGAGTTAGGTAATTTTGAAATATTAGAATATCTTATCAAATCGGTTTATCGCTTTATGGCCAAGCTGGGTAATTTAAGTGTAGTGGAAGAAGAGATATTTTAATTTCTGCGCAACTCCTTTCATTTATCGGCCCGGCAGTTAAAACCTGAATTTGAAAAACTGCTGTGCCGGTTAAAGCAAATTGAGAACAGCCGTTTTGAAACCCGCGCTTTCGCTTATCTTGATATTATTTCGTGGCTGGAAAGTAAAATAAGCAGCAAGCCAGTACAAGATATTATCCGTGAAAAATATATAAATGCATCCGAAAAACGGAAGTAAGCAGATTAATATCCTTCATTAATGAATAGCTGCTTAATTTTATAACAGTTTAGTCGTACCACAGGTATGAATTCCTTAACCATAATCTTGATACAATGAAAAACGCTTTTTCTTTGCCTGATACATACGCCTTTCAGCAAACTATTGATGACAAACCTACCAATTTATATATTCTTAAAAAGGGCAACCTGCAAGCTGCTATTACCAATTTTGGCGGCAGGCTGGTTAGTTTATTAGTGCCGGACCGCAAGAATATTTTAACCGATGTGTTAGTGGGTTTTGATAGCGTTAGCGATTATCAAAAATCTACCGAACCGTACTATGGTGCTACCATTGGCCGCTATGGCAACCGGATAGCAAACGGCAAGTTTACCTTAGACGGGCATGCGTATACGCTGGCAATTAATAATGGTCCTAACAGCCTGCACGGTGGTATAAAGGGTTTTCAATATGTGGTGTGGGATGCCGAACAGGTAAATGAATATACGCTGCAGCTTAGCTATGTATCAAAAGACGGCGAAGAAGGATATCCGGGAAACCTGCACGTAAAAATTATTTTTTCATTAACCGACCGCAATGAATTGCATATTGCCTATGAAGCTACTACAGATAAACCTACAGTCATTAACCTTACTAACCACGCCTATTACAATTTAAACGGGCAGGGGAGTGGAACTATATTAAACCATCTTTTGCAAATTAACGCCGATGCATATACGCCGGTGAATGATACGCTGATTCCATTTGGAACAATAATGCCTGTAGCCAATACGCCATTTGATTTTACAAAGCAAACGGTTATTGGCTCAAGAATAAATAAGGATAATGAGCAATTAAAAAATGGCAAGGGATACGACCATAATTTTGTAATAAACGGGGCAGCGGATGCTGTGAAATTTACCGCCCGTGCCGTTGGCAATGAAACCGGCATTACAATGGAAGTGTTTACCCGCGAGCCTGGCGTACAGTTTTATACCGGCAACTTTATGAAAGGGGAAAACCAAATCAAAGGAGGGTATATGGATGATTATCGTACTGCTTTTTGCCTGGAAACACAGCATTATCCGGATTCACCAAACCAACCCAATTTTCCTTCTACGGTTTTAAATCCGGGTGAAGTGTATCATACCGAAACCCTATACCGGTTTTCAGCAACGAATATGGATTAACTATTGCGCAACCAGGCTGGTGCCTTGTTCTATTTCAGCAATATAGTAGGTAAGATCCAGTGCCATGGCTTGTTTATAGGCTTTAGTAATATCAGCAGCCAGGCCGTCGATGGCCTCATTTTTTATGATATTGATGGTGCAGCCACCAAAGCCACCACCCATCATACGGGCGCCTAATACGGCCAGATTGCCTTTTACATAATCCACCAAAAAATCCAGTTCTTTGCAGCTTACTCCATATTCTTTACTCAGTCCCTCGTGCGTTTGAAACATCTTTTGGCCCAAAGCGGCAATATCACCTTTTTTTAAATCTTCACAACCGTTCAGCAGCCGCTGTATTTCTTCTACCACATATTTGCACCTCCGGTAAATTATTTCATCTTTTGGTTTCACATATTGGTTCAGCATTTCCATTGTAGCATCTCTCAGGCTGTTTACCTGCGGATGGCGTTCTTTAATCCACGCTACGCCTTGTTCACACTGCTGTCTTCTAACATTATATTCTGAAGAAGCCAATGAGTGCTCCACATTTGTGTTAAACAGCACGAGCTTCATATTGTGAAGTTGAAAGGGGACATATTCATGTTGGAGCGACCGGCAATCCAGTTTTATTACATGATCTTTTTTACCAAACATGGAAGCAAACATATCCATAATGCCTACCCGCACTCCGGCAAAACTGTGCTCTGCTTTTTGAGCCATTTTTACCATTTCCATTTTATCAATACCTAACGAGAACAATTCGTTTAGCGCAAAAGCTGTAGCGCATTCTACCGCGGCGGATGAAGAAAGTCCGGCGCCGATTGGCACATCGCCATCAAGCGCCAGGTTGAAACCATTGATAGGATGCCCATTTTTTACCAGTTGATCTACCACACCCAGCACATAAGTAGCCCAGCCTTTTACGGGTTTAATATCGGCCAGATTTACTTGGAGGGTTTCATCAAAATCTACGGAATATAAATGAATGGTTTTATCGGTTCGGGTGCTAACCGCTACATAAATAGCTTTATCAATGGCGCCGGGCAAAACAAAGCCTTCATTATAGTCCGTATGCTCACCAATGATATTTACCCGGCCCGGAGAGCGGATAACCAACGGCTTCGCTTTAAAAAGCGCTTCAAACTTCTGTTGAACCTTATCGGCCATAGGGCGGTTGATATCCTGCGGTTGCTGCATGCGTTTCATTTTATAAGAGGGTGAAAGTTAATACTTTCCACAGAGATTCCGGCGATAGAATCTTCGATATTATCGGTCTCGTCTGCTATATTTTCTGTTTCAACGACAAAAAACCAATTTAACACGATTTAAGGATTGCATTTGTGCAACTTTCCCATTATTTTGAGTTCTAATTCTAAAGAACAGAATTAAAATTTATTATCCAAATTATCCCTACTATGTTACCTACTAAAACATTGCACTCCGTTCCGGAAAACGATCCTGATCTTCATAAGCGATGGTCTGAAGAAAAAGCGACCGCCTGGTTTGAAAAAAATGGCTGGATGGTAGGCTGTAATTACATTCCTCATTCGGCTATCAACCAATTGGAAATGTGGCAGGCAGAAACGTTCGATCCATTTTTAATTGATAAAGAATTGAGCTGGGCTGCTGGTTTGGGTTTTAATACCGTACGCGTTTTTTTGCACGATCTGCTATGGCAACAGGATTCGGCCGGGTTCTTACAACGCATTGATCAATTTTTGGCTATTGCCCATAAGTATAATATCAGAACCATGCTGGTGCTTTTTGACGCCGTATGGGATCCCCATCCAAAACTGGGTAAGCAGCCGGAGCCACGGCACAACGTACACAATTCGGGCTGGGTGCAGTCTCCGGGCTATCATGTTTTAAATGATGCCAATCGGTACGATGAATTACACAGCTATGTACATGGTATTGTAAGTCATTTTAAAGATGATGAGCGGGTGCTGATATGGGATTTATTTAATGAGCCCGATAATATGAACCTGGCCAGCTATAAAGATGATAGCTATGCGGCAGATAAAGCGGCTTTGTCTATGAAATTGCTGAAGAAAACCATTGGCTGGGTAAGAAGTATCGATCCATCGCAACCCATTACTATGGCACCTTGGCAATACGACTGGAGCGATCATGACAAGCTTACGGACCTGGATAACTATATGTTCAGCCATGCCGATATTATCAGCTTTCATTGCTATGAAAAAAGGCACGGGATCAAGAAAAGAATCTTACAGTTAAAACGCTACAACCGGCCCATGATGTGTACGGAATATATGTCGCGCCAGTCCGGAAGTACATTTCAAAAAATATTGCCGGTATTAAAAAAGCATAATGTAGGTGCTTACAACTGGGGATTTGTAGCCGGTAAAACGCAAACACATTGCCCATGGGATTCCTGGCAGAAAAAATATAAAAAAGAACCTAAGGTTTGGTTTCATGATGTCTTCCGCTCTAATGGCGAACCGTTTGATGCCGAAGAAATTACTTTTTTGAAAAAGATTACTAAAAAAGAAACCCGGATTAAAACCAGGGCCAACTATCAAAAAGTAGCTTAGTAGCTTTTTTTATACAACTTTAAGCAACAAAAAAGCACTAATCCATTAGTGCTTTTTTTGTTGCTACAAAAAGAAAGTCTGCTACTTCAAAATACTATTAATGCGGTTGATTTCTTCGGTACTAAAATGGTAATTATCGAGGCATTTTATAGAGTCGGTTACCTGCTCTGGCTTGCTTACCCCAAGAAGTACCGAGGTAATACGTGGGTCTTTTAATATCCAGGCAAGCGCCATCTGGGCTAACTTTTGTCCACGCTGCTGTGCCAGTTCATTCAGCTGGCGTACTTTATTAATTTTATCTTCTGTTAGCTGGTCTTCCTCCATAGCGCCATTGCCGCGATGGCTTGCCGCACGGGAGTCTTCGGGTATGCCGCCTAAATATTTATTAGTAAGAAGCCCTTGCGCCAGAGGGGAAAATGGAATGCAGCCTACGCCTTCCTTACCTAAAAGATCCAACAAACCATTTTCAATCCAGCGGTCGAACATGGAATATTTAGGCTGATGAATTAAACAAGGCGTACCCAAACTTTTCAGTATCTGTATGGCTTTTGCGGCTTCCTCCGGCTGATAGCTGGAGATGCCTACATATAATGCCTTGCCCTGCCGAACCATCAGGTCAAGTGTCATCATCGTTTCTTCCAGTGGTGTTTCTGGGTCGGGACGGTGATGATAAAAAATATCCACATAATCCAATCCCATCCGCTTCAAACTCTGGTCTAAGCTGGCTGTCAAGTATTTTTTAGAACCCCAATCGCCATATGGCCCTTCCCACATTTTCCATCCGGCTTTTGTGGATATAATCAGTTCATCGCGGTAGCTTTTAAAATCTTCGGAAAAAATTTTTCCGAAAGTCTCTTCGGCCGATCCGGGCGGCGGCCCGTAATTGTTGGCTAAATCAAAATGCGTGATGCCACTATCGAAGCTAAGGTGTAAAATATTGCGGGCATTTTGCAATACATCAATATGGCCGAAGTTGTGCCACAAACCCAGCGACACGGCAGGTAGCTTAAGGCCACTATTACCACACCGGCGGTACTCCATATGCTGGTAACGTTGATCATTAGGTGTATACGACATAAAACTGAAACTGTGGTTTTGATTTCAATAATTAAATAATATCAGGCAACTATTTTCCTGCTTTTACAGATGATAAAAATAGAACTTAAGTAGTACGAATGTATCAAATACACCTGAAGTAAATTTGATACCAAATTTTCTATCCTTTTCTAACCTGTTTTAAATGGATAGAAACGCCATCAGGCGACTGGGGTTTAGTTTAGCATTTGTAATTAATTTATCCTCTTTATATTTGCGCCAGTTCTTACCAAACACTTATCAAGAAAGGCTGAGGGATATGGCCCTTTGAAGCCTTGGCAACCTATTAAGCAGCAGTTTAATAAGGTGCTAACTCCATCACGTATTATGCGTGAGAGATAAGTCAGATCCAGCTTTATAACTAAATTTTTATAAGCGCTTCTGATTTTTCAGGAGCGTTTTTTATTACGTTCCTACCTGCCTTGCTGAGCGGTTTTGTAAGCCTTTTATTTAAAAATATAAAGATGTGTAATCAAGAAAAACTTGTTATTGGCTTAGTAGGATTTGGCGTCGTAGGAGAAGGTATTTACCAGGTATTGCAACAGGCGCCTTCCTTGCAGGCCACCATAAAAAAAATATGCATCCGGCAAAAAAATAAATTACGGAATGCTCCTGCAGATATGTTTACAACTGACTATAACGAACTCCTGCAAGATGATACTATTAACGTCATAGTAGAATTGATAGACGATGCAAAAGAAGCGTACACGATAGTAACAAAGGCATTAAAAAGCGGCAAGGCGGTAGTAAGTGCTAATAAAAAAATGATTGCGGTACACTTATCCGAATTGTTAGACCTTCAGCAGCAATATGGCACTCCATTTTTATACGAAGCAGCGGTGTGTGGCAGTATTCCTATTATAAGAAATCTGGAAGAATATTACGATAACGATTTGCTGCA
>JAICHT010000003.1 GCA_025924755.1 Chitinophagaceae bacterium
ATGATTTTAATGGGATTGAAACGTTTTACTAAAGCCCAACCTTTTAACAGCAAAGATGCACGCAGAAGAATTGCGGATGCCTTAATTGAACACAAGTACTATTTTTTATAATTAAAACTCAGTAAGGAAAAGTTTTAGCGCATTCCTTACCTCACAATATACTTTGTATAAACAATGTACTTATTGATAGCTTCAACCATCTTGTTACAAATAAAATAGCCTCTTTCATCGGAGGCTATTTTATTTGTAAGTATAATTGCGTAAATACTATCTTTAATCGTAATGCCTGCCTATAGTTCCTTTTAGGAATGGCAATTTTAAATTCTTTTATGAAACAACTATTCAGTTTTATCCTATGCCTTGTAATGACTTCACCTGTTTTTTCGCAGTCTAAATTATCGAATGTTACTGCACCACCCGCTTTATCTGCCATCAAGGAAAGCGATTTGCATCATGATATTTTTGCACTGGCAAGCGATGCGATGCGGGGCAGAAGAGCCGGTACCCTTGATGAATTACGTGCTGCGGCATGGGTAGCACAGCAGGCACAAAAAGCAGGATTAAAACCAGCAGGCGATGATAGCACTTATTTCCAGTTTTTTTCATTAGAACGTCATGTAACTGCGGATAATAGTGAAATAAAAATCAATGGCACCCACCTTCAGTTGTGGAAAGATGCCTGGGTGATTGACCCGGTAAATGCTACTGTAAATGGCAATGTTGTTTGGCTTTCTTCATTGGGGGATACTGCGAAGCCAGAAATCAACGGCAGCATTGTAGCTATGAATATTTTTCCACCTACGCCGGTGCCGCCATCATGGGTAAGCTTGTGGGGGTTCCGGTATATTTATATTGCCGTGCTGCAGCAAGCAAGAGTATTAAAAGCACATGGTGCCAAAGCCGTTGTTTTGGTGGCAGATAGTACCGCATCGGCACAGTTAACTCCCATGGAGCACGTGCTGGATTTTGAAGAAGGTTCCTATGATTTAGAGGGTGATAATGTGAAGCTAAAGAATAATATGCCTGTTATTTTAGTGAGCCGAAATAATGCAAATGCATTACAGCAACCCGGCGCCACCTTTACTGCCAACCTGTACCAAAACAGCTTTATATACCCTTCGGTAAATGTAGTTGCCGCGGTGCCGGGCACCGATGCAAACCTCAAAAAAGAATATGTCTTATTCAGCGGTCACCATGACCATGATGGAGTAGGAAACCCGCTAAACGGCGATTCCATTTGGAATGGTGCCGATGACAATGCATCTGTAAGTGTAGCCTTGCTAGCTATCGGCCGCGCATGGGTAAAAAAACCCGGTAAGCGTTCGGCACTATTTGTATGGCACGGTGCTGAAGAACGCGGATTGTTGGGTTCACGCTGGTATGCGCAACATCCAACCGTATCGAAGGAAAGCATCGTTGCAGTAATAAATGGAGATATGATTGGGCGCAATAATCCCGATTCAGCTGCGCTGCTAGGCGTTACGCCACCTCACCGAAACTCGATGGATTTGGTAAATGCCGCATACACAGCCAATCAGCAAACAGGTAGGTTTAAAATTGATACTACGTGGGATAATGCAGCACATCCGGAGCATTGGTATTTTAGAAGTGATCATTTGCCATATGCACAGGCAGGCATCCCCTCCATTATGTTCTCTACTTTATTGCACCCGGATTATCATACGCCAAGAGATGAACCGCAGCGGATTGATATGGCCAAACTAACCCGCATGACCAAATGGATGTATGCTACCGGATGGATGGTTTCTAACACAGCTATACGTCCCGCATTGGATCCAAATTTTAAATTAGAACGTTAACCCTCTTCATAACATCATCCAATGGCTGCTTTCAATTGTTATAAAAAAACCAGTACTATTATATGGCTCCTGTTGCTAAGCTGCATATCCGTTTCTGCACAAAACAACAATCCGGATCTTTTGCACAAACCCTGGAAAGCATATTGGATTACGGCCCCCGGCGTGTCTTCAAATGGTTATGGCGTCTATCACTTTAGAAAGAATTTTGAGATTGCCTCAAAGCCTGTCTCTTTTATAATTCATGTGTCAGGAGATAACAGGTACAAACTATATGTAAATGGAACACTGGCTTCTTTAGGGCCTGCCCGAAGCGATCTTTTTCATTGGAATTATGAAACCGTTGATATCGCTCCTTATTTGCGCATGGGCAAAAACGCAATATCGTCTGTTGTTTGGAACGATGGCGATTTAAGGCCTGAATCACAAATATCATTTCGAACCGCTTTTATCCTTCAGGGAGCTTCGGCTACAGAAGAAGTTATCAATACCGATACCAGCTGGAAGTGTGCAAAAGATAGCAGCTACCAGCCTTTATCGCCCCAATTGGTTTACTCATATTATGTAGCCGGCCCCGGAGAATTTGTGGATATGCGTCAATCAACCAATAACTGGCTGACTATTGATTTTAATGATGGCGGATGGAATAAAGCCCAACCTATATTTAATGGGTTACCAAAAGGTGCTTTTGCTTATACCGATGGATGGATGCTGGTACCCCGGCCGATACCGGCATTGGAATTATCTACCCAGCGTTTAAGCAAAGTACGCAGCGCTGAAGGTATTTCATTACCGGCTTCTTTTCCGGAAAATAAAACAGCCATTACCATTCCGGCTAATGCCAGCACCACCATTTTGTTAGATCAGACTTTTTTAACCAATGCGTTTCCTACACTTGTTTTTAGCAAAGGCAAAGAGGCTACTATGGTTTTAGGATATGCCGAAGCCTTATATATCAATGAAGAGGATAATAAGGATTGGCGGGCACAACATCAGAAAGGCAACCGGGATAGTATTGAAGGAAAAAGATTTGTAGGTAGAAAAGATTCCATCATTTCTAACGGAACAGCGTCACAACAATTTACTTCATTGGAATGGCGAACGTATCGCTATCTGCAACTTAAGATCACCACTCGAAATGAACCGCTAACCATTGATGATATCTACGGAACTTTTGTAGGTTACCCGTTTCAGCTGAAAGCAAAATTTAATACGGATGATCCGGAACTATCAAAGATCATGGAAGTGGGTTGGCATACTGCCAGGCTTTGTGCTATCGAAACCTATATGGACTGTCCTTACTACGAGCAATTGCAATACGTAGGCGACACCCGTATTCAGGGTTTGATTTCATTATACAATAGTGGTGATGACCGTTTGATGCGCAATGCCATTAACCTCATTGATGCATCCCGCATGGCAGAAGGTCTTACTTTAAGCCGCTATCCTACGGCTTCCCCGCAGGAGATTGCACCCTTTTCGTTATGGTGGATTGGTATGCTACACGATTACTGGATGTACAGGCCGGATGCCGACTTCATCAAAAATAAACTGCCAGGTATGCGTCAGGTACTTTGGTTTTTTAGTCAATACCAGCAAAAAGATGGCTCGCTCAGAAACCTGCCCTACTGGAGTTTTACCGATTGGGCAGAAGGCAACGGCTGGCACAATGGGATTGCCCCGATGGGCAAAGACGGATCTTCCGCTTCACTGGATTTACAGTTGCTTTGGGCATATCAGATTGCTACGGAGTTAGAAAGTAAATTAGGCATGCAGGCTTACGCCACTCAATATAAAGCGGCGGCGGATATATTAAAAGCAACGATTCGCAAAAAATATTGGGATGCGGGTAAACATCTGTTTGCAGATGTACCGGAAAAAGATTTGTATTCGCAGCATGTAAATGCCTTAGCTATTCTCACGGGTATGGTTACCGGAACGGAAGCCAATGGTTTAGCCAAAAAAATTCTTACTGATACCTCCCTTACACCAGCCACTATTTATTTTAAATACTATGTGCACCAGGCGCTGATAAAAGCAGGGTTGGGCAATGATTATTTAAATTGGCTGGATGTGTGGCATCAGAATCTTAAAATGGGAATGACGACCTGGGCCGAAATATCGGATATCAACAATACCCGTTCTGATTGTCATGCCTGGGGGGCTCATCCTAATATTGAATTTTTGCGAACCGTGCTGGGTATGGATACGGATGCGCCGGGCTTTGGTAAAGTAAAAATAGAACCGCATTTAGGAACACTAAAAAGCGCAAATGGAGAAATGCCACATCCGAATGGAATGATAAAAGTGCAATACCGTTTTGAAAACAATAAATGGGTAGCCACTATAGAATTGCCTAAAAACACGCCAGGGTATTTGCTATGGAAAGGCAAGCGGTACGAATTAAAAACGGGCCAAAAAAATGTGCTTACCTTATAATGAAAACAGATGCTAACAGGATAGCTACTATCAAATAAACTTTAGTGCAAATCCGTAGCGTTAAACGTATCTCCCTGGTTAATATCACCGGTATCAAATCCTTTCTTTAACCAATACATCCGTTCAGCCGATGTACCGTGGGTAAAAGATTCCGGAGTTACATAACCCTGTGTTTCTTTCTGCAGACGATCATCGCCAATAGCGCTGGCTGCATTTAGTGCATCTTCCAGATCGCCTTTTTGCAGCACCGGCTTACCATTAATGGTTTTATCCTGCATATAATGCGCCCATACGCCTGCAAAAAAATCGGCCTGGAGTTCTACCCGTACCGAATACTTATTATATTCTTCTTCGCTTAATTGTTGCCGCAGCCGGTCTACTTTATCGGTAATACCCAGTAGGTCTTGTATATGGTGGCCTACTTCGTGCGCTATCACATAAGCCTGCGCAAAATCTCCCCCGTTTGCACCAAAGCGATTTCTTAATTCATCATAAAATGAGAGGTCAATATATACGTCCTGATCGGCAGGACAGTAGAACGGGCCCGTAGCAGCGCTGGCGTTACCGCAGCCGCTTTGTGTGGCACCCGAAAAGATAACCAGTTTAGGATCTGTATATTCTTTCCCCAACTTGTTTCTAAAGTAATCCGTCCATACATCTTCTGTAAAAGCCAGTACGGTTTTCACAAAATGCACTTCCGGTGCCTGTGCGTCTCTTTGTTCCTGGGTTATTTGCTGATTGCCGCCATCCGGCAGTTGCTGCTGCAAATCTCCGGGGTCGCCGCCTAAAAACATTTTAATAATAAAGAAGATCACGCCTACAATGCCACCCCCTACTGCAATAGGGCCACCCATTCCTCGCCTGTCTTCTACGTTACCACTTTCTCTGCCGCCATCCCAAAGCATAATAAAAATATTTATATAGCTATCTATATAAAAAACATGCCTGAATTAAAAGGCAATAAGGTACCGGGCAGCAGTATTGCTATGCTGCTTTTGTTGTGTTGGCCTCTTGTACATTCGGTAATACAATGCAGCAATAAATAAACAGCCACTACTTTTAGGAATACATATTCTGTAATGGAAAGGTTATAATCTTTAAAGCTTAATAACTAAATACATGGCTTACCCTACTTTTGCAGCGAATTTAAAATTGTAAGCACATGAAGCTTTCGCATTTGTCAGAAACGTTGATTGGTTCGGAGATTGTAAAATTGGGAGGCGAAATAAAAGAGCGAATCCGTAAAGGTGATCGTATTTATAATTTTACAGTAGGTGATTTTGACCCTTCCATTTTCCCCATTCCCAAAGAGTTAGAAAATGAGATTGTAGAAGCGTATCGGAAACATTTTACCAACTACCCGGCTGGCGAAGGCAACCTGGATCTGCGCGAAGCCATCAGCGCTTATGCTAAAGAATTTCAGGGGCTTGACTATGATGTGAACGAGATATTAGTTTCCTGCGGTGGCCGCCCCTTGATATATGCACTGTACCGAGCTGTATGTAATCATGGCGATAAAATTATTTACGCGGTTCCTTCTTGGAATAATAACCACTATACCCATTTTGTAAATGGCGAACACGTAGTAATTGAAGCCAAGGCTGAAGATAATTTTATGCCTACGGCAGACGATTTGGCGCCCCATATAAAAGGCGCTGCCTTGCTGGCTTTATGCTCGCCGCAAAACCCTACCGGCACTACTTTTCGCAAAGAGCAGTTACAGGCTATATGCAATATGGTTTTAGAGGAAAACAAGAGCCGTGGCGAAGGAGAAAAAAAGCTTTATGTGATGTACGATCAAATGTATTGGCAGCTCACTTATGGTGATATTAAGCATTACGATCCGGTTTTGTTAAATCCTGAAATGCGCCCTTACACCATCTATATTGATGCAGTAAGCAAAGTATTTGCTGCTACCGGCGTGCGGGTGGGCTGGAGCTTTGGCCCCGCTCCTGTGCTTAATAAAATGAAAGCCATCCTATCGCATGTAGGAGCATGGGCGCCAATGCCCGAACAAAAAGGCCTGGCTGTATACCTAAAGCAAACAAAAGCTATCCAGAACTATTTAACCCATTTTAAAGTCGAAGTAGAAGAACGCCTGCGCAGCATATATAAGGGCTTTATCCAATTAAAAGAAGAAGGGTTTTCGGTAGATGCCGTATCGCCGGAAGCAGCTATTTATCTAACAATAAAGATCGACTTGACCGGCAAAAAAACCGCAGATGGAACTGTACTGCAAAACCAGGGAGATGTAACAGCTTATTTGTTGGAATATGCAAAACTGGCCGTAGTGCCTTTTTATGCATTCGGCGCACCTAAAAGCTCGCCCTGGTACCGGCTAAGCGTAGGTACCTGCAAAAAAGAAGAAATAGAGGAAATGCTTTCTAAATTAAAGGCAGCATTAGTACAGCTGCATTAATTTTTATTGATAAGGAAATAAAAAGGCTTAAGCTCAGCCTGGGCAGCGGCCTTTAATAGGATGTTCCGTTTAGAAGTGATTTTTATACGTGCCACCAACTCATGTGCTACACAAAAGGCATCATTACATTCAGTCTGCACCAGCAGTTGATGTAAGCAAGCAACCTGTTGTTCAAATGCTTGTTGGTTTACTTTTTCTTTAAATAATACCAACAAGTCTCGGTTTTGACTTTTCATCTTATCATGGATTTAATATCCTGCCATCCCCTTTTTACTTGGGCAACCGCAATTGCTACCCTTACCCGTACCCGAATAGTAATTTCTGTTGCACCCGGTACTCATTATCAAACTTACCAAAAACAATGCAAAAAATAAGATTTTTTTAATCATAATTCTACTTTCCTAAATTAACTACTTTACAGCAAGTTTATTATTTATTTCGTCCAGCCATGCAAAAATTAACACGAACCAAGTGAAACCCCTTATCAATGCCCAAAAGGAAGCCACTCCAAAGAAGAGGATTCTGGTAGCGCCGCTTGATTGGGGGTTGGGCCATGCTACCCGTTGCATACCTGTTATTCAAGAACTTATAAAAAATAATTGCGAGGTAATCATTGGTGCCGAAGGTAAAATAAAACTGTTATTACAAAGCGAGTTTCCCGAACTTACTTTTTTATCCCTGCCCGGTTACCATATCCGATACAGCCGTTATAAATGGCAAATGGCCGCAAAAATCTTTTTTCAAATTCCTTCCATATTAAAAACAATAAAGGCTGAAAATAGTTGGTTGAACGACATAGTAAAAGAATATGGCATTAATGCGGTTATTAGCGATAACCGATATGGCCTATATCATCCCCAAATTTTTTCGGTTTTTATTACCCACCAGCTTACTATCAAAAGTTCTTTGGGAAATGGGATAGAAAAAATAGTACAGCGCCTTAACTACAGTTTTATTAACCGCTTTAATGAATGTTGGGTGCCCGATATGCAAGGCAGCGAAAACCTGGCCGGAGCTTTATCGCACCCAATAGCAACACCCAAGATACCGCTACAATATACAGGCATATTAACAAGGTTTAAAAAAGAAAAATCAAAGCCTGCAGAAAAGCATTTGCTGGTATTACTTTCCGGGCCGGAGCCGCAACGATCGATACTGGAGAATTTATTACTTCCACAATTAGAAACGTATCAAAAGCCGGTTCTATTCATCAGAGGCTTGCCCGAAGGAGGCACTATTTTAAATGCAGGCAACCATATTACTATCAAAAATCATTTGCCGGCCAGCCAGTTGCAGCAGGCTATAGAACAAGCTTTCTTTATCATTAGCCGTTGTGGTTATAGTACCATTATGGATATAGCGGAGCTGAACAAAAAAAGTATTTTAATACCTACACCCGGGCAAACCGAGCAGGAATATTTAGCGAAGCATATTATGCAACAACAGTATGCCGTATGCCTTCCGCAATGCCGATTTAATTTGCAAAAAGCACTACATATGGCAGCTAATTTTCCTTATCGGCCTTTTGTACCTGGTAATAAAACTTTGCTGGCCGATGCAATAAAACCGTTGGTATTGTATTTAAATGCATGATTGCAAATAGCATTTTCTTTAGGATAACAGTATTATAGTAGTATATTCATTTCAATACACATTCAGTGAAACTTCATGAGATTATTCCAATGGATTTTTAGGGTAGTCGAAAAACAAAAACTGTTTAGTGGCTTTTTCAAAATCACTCCACTTTTTGATATCAATACTAACTGCAAAAATGCTACAGGTAGGCATATCATCAATCTTCACATCCGTGAGGCTGTTGGCAAATTGGGTAATACCGGGGTTGTGCGAAAAAAGCGCCACTGCCTTAAAGTCGTCTTTCAGGCTTTCTACTATTGAATAAAAAGCAGCTACCGGCGCCTCGTACAACGCTTCAGTTATATGAATATCTTTTTTGTCAAACCCATAGACCTCTGCAAAATACTTCGCTGTTTTCTTAGCCCGCTTTGCGGTACTGGATACCAGCGCATCTACCTTAATATCTTTTTCCCGTAACCGTTTGGCCATATCTGCAGCTTCTTTTTTCCCCCGTTCATTTAAGGGTCGTTCCTCATCACTTTGGCCTGATAGGTCCCAGCTACTTTTAGCGTGCCGAACAATCAATAATGTTTTCATTATACTAATTAAAGCAGATAAGATTGTGTACGCAAATGTATATACTAAAAAAGAACTGCCATTCTGAACGCAGTATTAGCATCTGAATTTTGGGCAATCAAACAACTCGTTCTTGGTTACAACAGTTCTAAAATTTAGTAGCCCCTCAAATTCTTGCCTTCCATATAATTCATAAAGGCTTTATTCACTACGCGGTTGCCGCCGGGGGTAGGATAGTTTCCGGTAAAATACCAATCGCCTAAATTATTAGGGCAGGCTTCGTGCAAGGATTCGATGGTTTGAAAGATAACATCTACAGGAATGGTAAGCCCCGGTGGTGTAATTAACTGCGCAATTTTGGTAGTGATTTCTTCATTGGTAAATGTTTTGTACACCTGCTTTACTACATTAACCGTATGCAACTGATTGGTACGATGCAGTTCTTTACATTGTTCATACCACTCTTTCAGGCAAGACTCCATTCCTTTTTCTTTCAACAATTCAATAGCCGCATTAAATGCTATGAAATCGCCCAGTTTGCTCATATCAATTCCATAACAATCCGGATAACGAATTTGCGGGGAAGAGGACACGACTACTATTCTTTTAGGCTGCAAACGGGCCAGCATACGGATGATGCTTTCTTTTAAGGTAGTGCCGCGTACTATCGAATCATCAATTACTACCAGGGTATCTACGTCTTTCTTTACCGTACCGTAAGTAATATCATATACGTGCTGCACCATCTCCGACCGGTTCACATCTTCGGTAATAAAGGTGCGCATCTTTACATCTTTAATCGCCAGCTTTTCAATACGGATGGTCCGGTTTACCAGTTCGGCCAGTTTCTCCGCGTCTATATTGTTGCCCCAGGAAAGAATGCGTTCTACTTTCTTCTGGTTCAAATAATCTTCCATGCCTTTTAATAATCCATAAAAAGACACTTCGGCGGTATTAGGAATAAAAGAAAAGATGGTATGTTTTAAATTATAATCAATAGAAGCCAATACCTGCTTGCTTAAGTTATATCCCAATGCACTCCGTTCGCGATAAATTTTTTCATCGCTGCCACGCGAAAAATAGATACGCTCAAAGCTGCAGGCACGACGCTCTTTTGCCGGCACTATTTGCTCTATAGCAATCCCGCCTTGTTCATTAACAATCAAAGCAGTACCAGGCATTAACTCCTGCACTTCATTTTCACCTACATTAAAAGTGGTTCTGATAGCCGCTCTTTCCGACGCCGCCACTACTACTTCGTCGTTTACATAATAATAAGATGGCCGGATGCCATGCGCATCTCTAAAAACAAACCCAATACCACTACCCGTGATGCCACCCACATTAAAGCCGCCGTCAAAAAGCGGTACAGCTTTGCGTAGTACAGCAGCCATATCCAATTGCTGGGGAGCGGCTTCGTCGGCCTGTTCTAAAAAGTGGTACAGTACCTCCATCATAGCCGCTAAATCGCTTTGGCGTTGAAACTCACCCGGATCAATATTAATTAACCCAAACAGTTCGTCGGTATTTACCAAATTAAAATTACCCGCTAAAGCAAGGTTTCGTGCGGGTATCGTATTACGTTTTATAAAAGGATGACAGAACTCTACATTATTTCTGCCTTGTGTCCCATATCGCAGATGGCCTAATAACAACTCGCCCAAAAACGATAAATGGCCCTTCATCAACCCTGCATGTTTACTAATATCAGGATTGTATTTATGTATTTCATTAAACTCTTCGCCTATTTGCCGAAACACATCGGCAATGGCCTGGTTGTTAATACTTCGTACGCGGGATAAAAATGGATAGCCCGGCTCTACATTTAATTTTACTGCGGCTACACCGGCGCCGTCCTGGCCGCGGTTGTGCTGCTTTTCCATTAAAAGATACAGCTTATTAAGGCCCCACATTACCGAACCGTACTTTTGCTGGTAGTAGGCGAAAGGCTTTCTTAACCTCATAAAAGCCAGACCGCACTCATGTTTTATTGCGTCACTCATTGAAGAAGCCGCAAATTTAGGCTAAAGGTTGTTAGCTAATTGCAATAATTTTTATTACAGGGTTTCTTCGTATAAGGAGGGTATACAAATACGCAAAGTGCACCCCTGCTGTGGCGCTGATATAATATCAATTTTTCCGCCGAACAATTCTGCCCTGTTTTTCATATTGGTAAGGCCCAGGCCTTTACGGGTGTTTTTAATATCAAATCCTTCGCCATCGTCTTTTACTTCTAATAGTAAATACGATTCTTCGTCGGATAATGTGATATGCACACTCTTGGCATTAGCGTGTTTTACAATATTGTTCAATTGCTCCTGAATGATCCGGAAGAACATTAATTTTTTATTATCCGATATAAAGTCTTCATTAAAATCAAAATAATCAAATTCAATTTTAAGATATTGGGTGCGGCTGATAGAATCAATTAGGTCGTTAAGCGAATCTACGAGGCCCAAATCGCCTAAAGTGGGTGGCACCAGTGAACGGGACATCCGCCGCACTTCGTTAATAACATCTGATATGCCTTTTAGCGCCAGGCTTATCATTTCATTGGTATTATCATCGGCGGTGGTTTTGGCAAGGTCTAAAAAAAGCTTGGTAGTAGTAAGTTGCTGGCCTATATTATCGTGCAGTTCTTTACCAATTTCCTTACGTTCTTTTTCCTGCCCGTCGATGGTAGCTTGGGTTAATAATTTCTGGTGATTTATTTTATCGTACAGGAGTTTTTGTTCCAGCTTTTTTCTTTCTGTAATATCGGCTATAGAACATACCACATGCAATATATTACCGTCCTGGTCCAGCATTGGATCGGCATTTACCATCAGCCAAACCCTGTCACCCAAACTGGGCCGGTATATGCCCATTACTACCGCATGTACCGACTTTTTTGTTTTTGCAGCTTTATACAACGGCCTGTCTGTTGTTAAAAACGAACTACCATCTTCGTGCACCACATCATCCAATACATCCCATATATGCTTGCCATATAAATCGTGCTCATCTACATTTAAGATCTTTAATATGGCATTGTTCAGCATTATTATTTTACCGGTTGTATCTTGCAACAACACGCCAATCTGCAGGTCGCGTATCAACTTACGGAAGCGCTGTTCACTTTCTTTGAGAGCGTCATTCGTTTGTTTTCTCAATGTATCATCATGAAAATACACGACAATGCTTTCCACATATGGATTTTGCAGCATATTATGCCCTCTCACCATACACCAAAGCCAATCGCCGCTTTTTTTCAGCAGGCGGATGACGATATATTTTACCTCGGGGCTTGATATTACTTCTTTTTGAAAAGACTGCGTGGCTAGTTCATAATCGGCCGGATGTACAAAGTCGAATAAATTTTTACCGACCACTTCCTCAAGTTCATATCCTAAAATACTTTTCGTGGTAGGAGAAACAAAATTAATTTTCCCCGATGCGTCGGACAGAATCATGCCATCCAGCGAATCGGCAATAAGGTTTCGATAAAATTTTTCGCTTTTTTGAAGGTGTTCTTTTGTTTCACTGAATTCTATAGTGGTATCCTTTTCAGCTACGGCCGATTGTTTTGCTGCTTCTTTAAGCAAAATGTTTTTTACAGGGGCAATCCATTTATACAACTTATCGAAAGTAGCAACAGGAAAAACCTCCCAACTGATTTTGACCTTTTTATGATCCCTGAGCGAATGAGAAATAATTTGTGTATGGAGGTTGTTATCGGTTAAGGCAGAATCAAGCGGAATAGTAGTTCCATGGCTAATATGCAATGAAGTTTCAGCCAGTTGGTTTACACATTGAACGCTTCCTGCTTCGTCGGTAATAAAGCAATACAATTGCCTGGAATTGGATAAATAGTCATCGGGCCGCAGTATATAGGACATGGATTGGTTGCTACAAGTTTTTATACTAGTAGTGTAGCTCTAAAATAATATGCAAATAACAGCGTACAAACCTTTATTGCATTTTTTTAGCGCTGCTAAGTATTTCCACTTATAGAAATTGTAATAAAAAGGCTTGCTATTATTTTGCTTTAGCGGTAGTTTCTGCCTGTTTCCATTTTTGGAGTTGTGAGCAATTGGCTGAATTGGGATCTACCATAATATAGTAGTTTGACATATGAGTCTCCAACCATTTGTCTAATGCTTTGTACTTTTTTTCTTCTAGGGCTATCTGGGCTATTTTGTCATAATCATCCCGAAGGTTCATCCGGTGCGGCTCTGAACGCGATTTCAGGTAAATGATGCGTACTCCTTTTTTACCCCGCTCGTCGGTAAACACAGTAGGCTGCGAGTATTCGCCTACTTTTAATTTATTAAGCATCTCCACTATGCCTTTGTCCAGCTGGTCAATAGTAACATAGGTAGAGCCGTTGGGTGCGGCAATATATGGGCCAGTATATTTTGCAGCTTCATCTTCGCTGTACTTTCCGGCTGCAGTAGCAAAGCTATACGTGCCGGCAATGATTTTAGATCGTACCGAATCTAACTGCGAAACCGATTTGGCTACTTCCTCGTCTGTTATGGGCGGAATACGAAGGATATGGCGGATGACCGCATCATCTCCATTGCGCTGAACCATTTGTATAATATGATATCCGAATTTTGATTTAATAACCGGCGAAATTTCTCCGTTTTTTAACCGGAAAGCAGCCGCTAAAAAAGTAGGATCGATGCCTTTATCGTTTCGGTTTATCTGCATCTGGCCGCCCTGATCTTTTGAGCCTGGATCTTCGGAATAGCGCTTGGCTAATTGATCAAAAGTGGTGACTTTACTTTCTACCTGTGTTTTATAATTATTTAATTCGTCTATGATATATTTATCCAGATCCCGCGTAGCTTTTGGATATACTACTATCTGGCCTATTTCCAGTTCTGATTCGTAAAATGGTAAGCTGTCTTTTGGTATGCGGTTAAAATATGCTTCTGCTTCTGCCGGTGTAATTTTTACGTTGCTCAATATCTTTTCCTGCATGGCTTTAGCCAGCTTATTTTCCCGCACGGATTCGCGTGCATCGTCTTTTATTTGATAAATGGTTTTGCCTGCGGTAGTTTCCAAAGCTTCCTGCGAGCCATACATGCTTACAAAATACCGTACCCGCTGATCCAGCTCGGCTTCAATTTCTTCATCGGTAACTTTTAAAGAATCTTTCTCGGCCTGCAGCATCAGCAATTTAGAAGTAAGCGCCTGCTCCAATACCAAACAATCCGCATTTTCCGGAACTGTAGTTCCCTGGCGTGCCAGGTCGGCTACCGCATTTTTTATATCGGATTGCAGGATGATACGATCGCCCACAATACCAATAATTTTATCAGCTACTACTTTTTGCGGCTGCCCATTTACCAGGCAAAACGAAAAAAGGAAAAAGGAAAAAAAGGAAAAGTACTTCATCATGATTGTAACAAATTTAATGGGTACAATAACCTTATAAATTTACAGAAGGGTTATTAACAAAAGTTTGTAAGCAAAAAAGTCAAAAACAGGCCTGGCACCCGTTTTTGACTTTTAAGTATTTAGATTAAAGTTTTATAAAGTCCGCTTAATTTCTTCCAGTTCGTATGCCTCTACAATATCACCGGCTTTTATATCATTATAGTTCTTAATTGTTAAGCCGCATTCCATACCTACAAGCACTTCCTTGGCATCGTCTTTAAAACGCTTTAAGGAGCCCAGTTCCGCATTAACACCTTCAGCAGTTGGATATACTACGATACCATCTCTAATCAATCTTACTTTATTATCCCGCTTGATCCTGCCATCCAAAACGTAGCAGCCTGCTACGGTTACTTTATCAAACTTATATACTTCCCGGATCTCTACATTCGCTACAATTTTCTCCTGCACCTTAGGTTCCAGCATGCCTTCCATAGCACTCTTAATTTCTTCGATAGCGTTGTAAATAATAGAGTAGGTTTTAATTTGAATACCGGCACTGTCTGCCAGGCGGTTTGCCTGCATAGACGGACGCACATTAAACCCAATGATAATAGCATCGGAAGCTTCTGCCAATACAATATCACTTTCGTTAATCTGCCCTACACCTTTATGTATAACGCTTACTAAAATTTCTTCTGTGGAAAGCTTTTGCATGGAGTCGCTTAAGGCTTCTACCGAACCATCCACGTCACCCTTAATAATTACCTTCAGCTCTTTAAAGTTGCCTAAAGCCAAACGGCGGCCAATTTCATCCAGCGTAATATGCTTTTTGGTTCTGATACCTTGCTCCCGCAATATCTGTGCACGACGGTTTGCAATATCTTTTGCCTCTGCCTCATCTTCATATACCCTGAACGTTTCACCAGCTTGCGGCGCCCCATTTAAACCTAAAATAAGTACCGGGGTTGATGGACCTGCCTCATCTACTTTTTTATTCCGTTCATTAAACATGGCCTTTACCCTACCGTAATGCTGGCCGCTCACTACCAGATCGCCGCTTTTAAGCGTTCCGTTTTCCACTAAAATAGTAGCTACATAACCACGACCTTTATCTAAAGAAGCTTCGATGATAGAACCACTAGCTTCCCTGTCCGGGTTAGCCTTCAGGTCTAAAATTTCTGCTTCCAGCAATATTTTTTCCAGTAATAAATCTACATTCAATCCCTGCTTAGCTGATAATTGCTGGCTCTGGTATTTACCGCCCCATTCTTCTACCAACAGGTTCATGCTAGCCAATTGTTCGTAAATTTTTGCAGGGTTAGCCCCTTCTTTATCAATTTTATTAATAGCAAAAATCATAGGCACGCCAGCCGCCTGTGCATGGCTGATGGCCTCACGGGTTTGTGGCATCACCGCATCATCGGCTGCAATTACAATCACAGCGATATCGGTTACTTTAGCACCGCGGGCACGCATGGCTGTAAAGGCTTCGTGGCCTGGTGTATCTAAAAATGTGATTTCCTTATTGCCAGGAAGTGTAACCTGGTAAGCACCAATATGCTGGGTAATACCACCCGCCTCACCCGCTACTACTGTAGCGCTGCGAATATAGTCCAGCAGAGAAGTTTTACCATGGTCTACGTGACCCATAATAGTTACGATTGGTGAACGCGGCTGCAGATCTTCTTCATTATCTTCGTCTTCATCTTCTTCCATTTCCAGTTGCTTCTCCATATCAATGAATTCAACTGTAAAGCCAAATTCACTTGCCACCAGTTCTATTACTTCTGCATCCAGCCGCTGGTTAATGGACACCATAATGCCTAAGCCCATACACTTGCTGATTACTTCGGCAAAACTTACATCCATCAGGTTCGCCAGTTCGCTTACACTAATAAATTCGGTAACCTGCAACCTGTTATCCTCTTCACCCTCACCCATGGATTCCGCCATTTCGTTACGCCTGTCGCGGCGGTGTTTGGCTTTAAGGCTTTTGCCTCTTCCGGTAGAGCCGGCGAGTTTGGCTTGTGTTTCCTGAATTTTGCGTTGTATTTCTTTTTCATCAATCTGGCGGTCGTCTCCGCGTCTTCCAATACTTGGCCTTGCACCAAAGCGGTTATTGCCGCCAGCCGCGCCACCAGTATTGCGTTGCACCTGAAACCTTCCGCCTCCACCGCTACCGGTAGTAGGGCCCTGTTGGGCGGGCTGGGTTTTATTGGTATTCCGGCTTATGCGAATATTAGAACCAGTACCGGTAGTATTGCTAGTATTACCTGCAGACTGACTTTTGCCGGGCCGGTTTTGAAAGCCTTCTTTTTTCTCGATAGGTATCCGCTTGCGTTTGCGCTTTTCATCTACTTTCGGGCGGGTATCGTTATTTACCGGCAATTCTATTTTGCCCAAAATTTTAGGCCCTTCCAGTTTATCGGCTTTAATATTCTCTATTATTACCTGGTTGTTTTCTTCCAACTCTTCCTCAACTGCTTCTGTAACCGGCTCTTCTATTACCGATTCTTCTACTTCTTCTGCTATTACCGGTTCTTCTACTACCGGCTCGTCTATTACAGGTTCTGCTGTCACGGGTTCTGGTTCAATAACTGGTTCAGGATGTACTTCTGGTTCGGGTTGTGGTTGAGGCACTTTTTCTTCTATCGGATGCTCCGGCTCAGGAGTAGTATGAACAGGAGTACTTTTTTTAGGACGGGTAGAAGAATCAATAGCAGAAAGGTCTATTTTATCCAACACTTTTGGCGCTTCAATTTCCGGAACTTCCAGCTTTACAAAATTGGCGTCTTCTACCAGCGGTTCTTTTACAGGCTCCGGAACAATAACCGGCTCAGGAGCAGGTGGCACTACTGCCTCTGCTACTACAGGCTCCGCCGCAGGCTCTTCTTTTTTAATAATTTTTTTCTCTTCTTTACGGAAAGAAATTTCTTCTTCATCTCGCTTTTTTCTTGCTTCCTGCGCAGCACCTTTTGGCAGATCAATCTGATCGCTTTTTGCTTTCGCCACCTTATCACTTTGAAACTCTGCCTGTAAAGAACGATACATATCCTCTGTTAACTTAGAGGTAGGTTTCAAATCGTCCTTACTAAAACCTTTACCCGTCAAAAAGTCTACAAGGGTATCTTTACCGATGTTAAACTCTTTGGCCGCCGCCATTAACCTTGGTGTTGTTGTCTCTGCCATATATAGTTTTACCTGAATCCCCAGAGGGATTTTAAATCAATTTATTTTTATGACGTGCATACTTGTATACGCGTCTTTCGATAGTGCTTATAACCGTTTTACAAGCACTATTAACTTTATTCTTTTTCAAATTCTGCCTTCAATATATTCTTTACATCTTCAATAGTTTCTTTTTCGAGGTCAGTTCTGCGCTCCAGTTCCTCTACCGTTAAATCCAGCACGCTACGGGCTGTATCACAACCAATACGCTTTAATTCATCAATAATCCACGGCTCTATTTCGTCGCTGAATTCTTCCAGATCAATATCAAATTCTTCTACTTCACCTTCATTATCCCTGTATACATCTATATCATACCCGGTTAAATCGCAGGCGAGTTTAATATTTACACCCCGCCGGCCAATAGCCAGTGATACCTGGTCGGGCTTTAAATATACACTGGCATGTTTCGATTCGTTATCCAGCTCCATAGAGGTAATCTTAGCCGGTGTCAGGGAGCGTTGAATAAGTAATTGCGTATTGTTTGTCCAGTTGATAACGTCTATATTTTCGTTCTTCAGTTCTCTTACAATACCGTGGATGCGGCTTCCTTTCATACCAACGCAGGCGCCTACAGGATCAATACGGTCGTCATAAGATTCTACGGCTACTTTTGCCCTTTCTCCGGGATCGCGAACAATCTTTTTAATAACGATTAAGCCATCAAAGATTTCAGGTACTTCTATTTCCAACAATTTTGCCAGAAATTCGGGCGCCGTACGTGATAAGATGATTACAGGCGTATTATTTTTCATATCCACCTTTTTTACAACTGCCCGTGTACTTTCACCTTTCTTGAAATAATCCTGCGGAATTTGTTCGCTTTTTGGTAAAATCAACTCGTTTCCTTCTTCATCCAACAGTAAAATTTCTTTTTTCCATACCTGGTATACTTCGGCGCTGATGATTTCACCTATGCGGTCGCCATATTTTTTGGCTAATACATTTTTCTTTAAATCGCCAATGCGGCTGGCCAGCGTTTGCTTGGCGGCCAATATAGCGCGGCGGCCAAAATCATACAGGTCAATGGCTTCATATAATTCCTCTCCCACCTCAAAATCTGGTTCTACTTTAATGGCATCTTTGTATTCAATTTCTTCATTCGTATTGTATATGTCGCCGTCTTCTACAATAGTGCGGCGGCGAAAGATTTCCAGGTCTCCTTTTTCTGCATTTACAATTACGTCAAAGTTTTCATCGCTACCATACTTTTTACGGAGCAATGTTTTAAATACATCTTCCACAACACGCATTAGCGTTGGGCGATCAATATTTTCGGCATCTTTAAATTCCTGAAATGCCTCTATCAAATTAATACTTGCCATACAATTTTTATTTTCAATTCACGATTTTCGGTACCGTAACTGTTAGAATTTTACCTGAATTTTTGTACTTTTTATATTATCAAACAATATTGCTTCTTCCTGGTTTTGCTTAGTTTTTCCTTTACCGGTTTCAAATGCTATTACAATACCGTCTTCCGTAGCCGCTACTAATTTACCTTCTTTTTTACTACTGTCGTTTAGCAGCACCTCTACATACCTTCCAATATTTTTTTTATACTGGCGAAACTTTTTTAACGGTTCATTTAAATCGGGCGATGAAACTTCTAAAGAATAATTGCCGTCAGGGAACAGGCCGCTTTCTTCTATATCCTTATACAGCCTGCGATTGTATTGTATTAAGGTAGAAAGATTAATACCCTCATCCGCATCCAAAAACACCTTTATATTGTTGGTAGGCTTAATTTTTATATCCACTAAAAAATGAGAAGGATGGCCTTCTAATAAGGTAGTAATTTTTTGCGCTATATCCTGAATTTGACTTTCGTTCTGCATATTTAATAGAAGAAGGGAACGGTCTTCGTTCCCTTCTTTCGTTTCATTGCTGCTGCAAAGGTAAGATAAACGTTAATTATCATCCAAATAATTTCTCCTGCTTTACCTTTGTTTTATCATGATTTTATCTTTTCTTTTTTATTTCTTTTTATGCTACCTGGTGTATAGGCTGGTTTTTAATTTCATTATACCAATTTATAAAACTACCCGGCATATAAAAAAAGGATTTAATTCCATGAAGGATCAAATGAATCAGCATGGACAAGACGGTAGCTTTTCAACCGGGCAGGCAGATCCAGTTAAAAAACCGAATACGAAAAACATGGGTGAGTATATAGATTTTGAAGATATAAAATAAACTTTTATTATTTTTTTCTTCCTTTAAAAAGACAGCTGTATTTTTGCAGGCCGCGGACCCTTAGCTCATTCGGTTAGAGCAACAGACTCATAATCTGTGGGTGGTTGGTTCGATTCCAACAGGGTCCACAAAAAAGGTTATAAGAGCCCATCTTGTAACCTTTTTTATTTTCACTGTCCGTTATCAAGTTAGTGATCTTTTGTTGCTTCCACCTCTCCGGAAAAAAGTGATTAAAGGGCGGCTCTCTTCTTTAGCAGCTTTACCATTGCTATTTAAAAGCAGTTGGGTAATGACACTGTCTTTTTCGTTAACAAGGTCCACAAACAAATGCGTACTTTTTGTGCTCACTTTTGAGATATGGATTGCAAAAGAAACGCACGGAACCAAACGTTTTCTCCTGATTTGTATACAGACTTATCAGTGGTGAGGTAAGAGCTTGCCCTTTCCTGTGCCCTGACTTTTTTAATTAACTGGACGGATAAGGAGTCTAAAGATTGAACCAAAGCCTCTTGAGATAAAGCCGCCAGCGTTAAGAAATTTAATAAGCAAAGAAAAATGGCTTTAGCAAGAAACATGTTTACCTCATATCAGTGCTTTCTAAATTAAACTATTTATTCAATTTAATAAATAAGAAGAAATATTCTTTCTATTAGCCTATCAACGCAGCTAACCATTGGCCGTTGACATGTATTTTCTTTTTATCCTAAAAAAAATGAGCTGCCTGCAGGCAGCTCATTTAAGTTTTACAAGAGGAATAAGTTTAATAAAGTGGGTTCTGCACCAGCTTATTATTCCGGTTTATTTCATCCAGCTTAATAGGCAAGAAATAGAAGCGTGGATCCCAGGCTCTATCCTGTGCATTTATAATGCTGTATGTAGGTGCGCCAATAACTTTTGAAGTATAATCGCTTTTTGTAGCGCTTGCATCTACTTTATAATCTATCCGAACTCCTTTTGCATTTTGATAAGCGTCCGGAGCAATCATCCAGCGGCGTACATCAAAGTAACGTTGATCCTCAAACGCTAATTCAATACGGCGCTCATTGCGATAGCGATCCACCAGTGCCTGTCCGGCATCGGTAATATCGGGCATAGCTGCTCTTTTCCGAATCATATTGATATAGGTTTTGGCTTCGTCTTCTTGTCCAAGCCCTATACATGCTTCTGCATAGTTTAATATAATTTCTGAGTAACGGATGTAACGCCAAGGCAGATCCTGCTTATCATATTGCGCATTTATTGAAGGATCAATAAACTTACGCATATAATAGCCAGTATAGCTTCCGTTCCAATCTTCCAGCGGGCTGTTACGGGTATCTAAACCAGGGATAACTGTACCATCGGGCTTGTTGTAATAACCTGCCTGAACAATACCAACCGGATCAATAGCGGCAGCATCTACAGGGCGTGGCCTCCATTTAGCGCCATCATAATTTATAGAAGCATAAAAGCGGGGATCGCGGTTTTGATATGGGGCTGCACCTTCTGCCGGATTCGTCCACGAAAACTTAGTTCCATCTTTCATTTCATAAGCATCTACCATCTGGCCTATTGGCGTATTGCTACCCCAGCCATGCCAGCCATTTGGATTATTGTACAAGCCGGGATTATATCCATCCCAGTTCTCATCAATCTTAACGGTGAAATAGTGCAGGTAAATATCTTCCGGGTTATCTCTGGAAAGAAAGATGTTGCTATAATTTTTTGTTGCTTCATCCGTTGATGCAGGATTGGGCATATACAGGCTATATTGGCCCAGGTCTATTACAGCCTTTGCAGCATCTTTAGCGGCTTGCCAGCGGGCTGTTCTATCGCCGCCGGTATACCCGATTAATTCCTTATTGGCATAACCGCTGGCCCATGCACCATTGTTATTGTATAAATCGCTGGCGGCATATAATAATACTCTTGACTTTAAAGCCAGGGCAGCTCCTTTGGTAGCACGGCCTTTGTTTACGCCATCATAGCTAAGCGGCAACAAACTGGCAGCTGAATCCAGATCAGACACTATGAAATTGATACATTCTTCATAAGTATTCCGGGGTACGTTAAAATCATCATTCAACCCAAATGTTTTTGTAATGATGGGAACGCCACCATACATAGAAACCAGATCGTGGTACAAATAAGCCCTTAAAAAATGCACCTCTCCTTTCATGCGGTCTTTATCAGCCGGGTTATCGAAAGGCACACCGTCTATTCTTTCGAAGAAAATATTAGCTTGCCGTACAAACTGGTACACCATGCTCCAGTTCATAAGCCGCTGCCGGTTAGCCGTCCAGAAGCCTGCATCAAAAATGCTCAAATCGCTGGGTGTTATTAAGCTCTTGGTAACATTGCTGCTACCAAAGTCGGCATTATAAGATGTTTCATCTACCATAGAAGACATCATGATATTACTAAAACCATGCGGTATACCTAAGTAGATGTTATTGACAAATGTTTGTACCAGTGAAGGATCTTTCCATACAGCCACATCGGAAAATTTATCCAACGGCTGCAGGTTCATAAAATCTTTTTTACACGAAGCAGCCCCTATCAAAACAGCCGCTACCAATATATAATACACTCGTTTCATAATAATTTATTTAACTCTTTTAGAAAGTAACAGATATACCTGCATTGATAATTTTTTGCAACGGATAGCTTTGACCTCCCGTGCTTACATTACTACCGGTAGCACTACCATTGCTGTACGTTAATTCCGGATCAAAGTCTTTCATATCCGGGGCATAGGTAAGCAGGTTATATGCATTTACATATACTCGTAAGGCTTGTATAGTAGCCTTGCGCAGTATGGCTGCCGGAATATTATATCCTATTTCAATATTCTTTAGCCGTATGTAATCGGTTTTATGTAACCAGAAGGTATTGGCCTGTCCTACCCAATATTCGTTACCTCGGTTAAAAGTGCGTGGCCCAGAAGCATCGGGGTTCTCCGGCGTCCAACGATTTTTAGCAAATGACTCTAAAAAGTTACCTATTTCGCCCGATTCTGTTGAGATATACCGAACACCACCAGCTGCTCCCTGCACCAAAGCAGAAAAGTCAAAGCCTTTAAATTGCAACGCCAATGTGACACCACCGTTAAATGTAGGCAGATCTGATTTTTGAATCCTGATCTGATCCAACGCGTCAATTTTACCATCGCCATTAACATCGGCAAAAATTACATCGCCAGGGCGGGCACCATCTAAATGCGGATATTTATTTACAGCTGCTGAATCTCTGAATATGCCAATGGCTTTGTAATATAAGGTGCTTCCGATAGGATAGCCGGTTGACTTTTGATAATCGGGCAAGCCGGATGGCTCATCCCAGAAATCGATTCTGTTTTTAGAATAGCCGCCATTGAACCCAATTTGGTAAGTAACCTGGCCTACTTTATTATTATAATTAATGCCAAAGTCAAAACCCCTGTTCGATACCTTTCCTATATTTTCCCGTGGTGGCGTAAACCCTGCGGTTGTAGGTATAGAAGCGTTGCGGGTGATTAAAATTCCGGTTCTTTTATATTGAAAATAATCGGCTGTAATAGAAAGCCTGTTGTTCAGCAAAGTGGCATCAAAGCCTACATTGCGCTGATCAGCGGTTTCCCAGGTAGCATTTGGATTGGGTACCAATGCTTCGTACAAGGTAGAATTTTCCACATTACCATTGGTTACAAATGGTAGCGATGGATTCCATGTTTGAGCTCTGATACCGCCTAAACTGTAAATAGAAAGATACTGCCATTCCGGAATTTGGTCGTTACCGGTACGGCCCCACGATGCTCTTAATTTAAAAGTGTTGATGAAGGCCAGGCTTTCTTTCCAGAAATTTTCATCCGAGATTTTATACCCTAAAGAAACACCCGGGAAGAATCCAAAACGATGGGCTTCCGGAAATATGTAAGACCCCTGGTATCTCCATACAAATTCTGCTAAAAGTTTTTCTTTGTAGTTATAATTTACTCTTCCAAAATAGTTAAGACGGGCTTGTGTAAAAGCAGAACCATTGTTGGTTAAATAGGCATCTTGCGCACCGGCAAATAGCTGGTCTAATACCGGCGATATAAAGTTTCTGCGATAGGCGCTGAAATTATCGCCTTTGCCTGTAATTTTTTCTGCACCCACCAGGAACTTGATATTATGATCGGCAGCTATAGTAGTTTCGTAATTAATCAATCCGTTCAATAAAATGTTTTGATTGTCCGCTGTGTTTTCACTTAAAGCCGGGCTGGAGAAGCCTTTTTGCGCTTTTGTAAGTATCGGCTGGTTATTCGCATCAAACCCGCCAAAAGAATACAGGTACCAAGGAGTTTGCCATACTTTATGAAAGTCAAAACCCTTATCAATAGCCGCATTGCCGGTTAATGTTAAACCTTTCACCCATGGCACTTTAATATTGATTTTTCCATTTGAGTTCAACACATAATATTTATCGTGGTCGTAACCGGTGGCTTTGGTACTTACCACTACCGGGTTATCGCCATACTCAATATCAGGGCCGGGTACGCCATTAGGCCAGAACGCCGTTTCGTTTGGCTTTCCACGCATTACCATTCTAAAAATACTGCCTGCGGAGCGGGTAGGAAAGTTGCGGTCTTCCATACGGCCGGCTACATCAAAAGCAAGAGAGATGTACTTATTTACATTAGCATCCAGGTTGGTTCTGAAGTCATATTGATTGTACTTGGTGCCGCTATTATAATAATATCCCTCCTGAGATTTGCCAGAAAGAGAAACGAAATATTTTACATTTTCGCTTCCGCCATTAATAGAAACATTACTATAGTTTTGGCCGGACCATGGTCTCAATACTTCTTTAAACCAATCAGTATTCGGGTGTCCCCAAGGATCGGAGCCATCTTTATATTTTTGAATATCGTCTGCAGTATATTTGGGAGCACGGCCGGCATATGCGTTTATTTCATTAATCATGGTAGCATAGGTAGCTGCATCTGCCATTTTGGGTATTACCGTAGGCCGGCCTTCCCCCTGGTTAAAGCTAGCTGTAATAGTAGGTTTGCCCGTTTTGCCCCGCTTGGTAGTAACCAATATTACTCCATTGGCTGCCTGTGCTCCATAGATAGCTGCCGATGCATCTTTTAATACCGAAATACTTTCTATAGTGCTGGGGTCTATCCTGTCTAAAGAACGACCGGGTATACCATCCACCACTATCAAAGGGTTATTATTACCCAGCGTGTTTACTCCGCGGATTCTTAAAACAGACCCGTCCGAACCCGGTTCGCCACTTGGCGTTACAGTTACAAGGCCTGGCAAGCGGACGCCTAAACTGTTACTCACGTTCATAGCCGGCGACTTTGCAATCTCGGTACCTTTCACAGAACTTACGGAACCTGTAAGGGTCGCTTTCTTTTGTACACCATATCCTACCACCACCACCTGGTTTAGCTCCTGCGTAGTTGATTGTAATTGAACAGTGATATTGGTATGGTTATTAATTTTTACCTCCTGGCTGCTGAAGCCAATAGAACTTACTACCAGCGTTCCGTTGGCAGGCGCATTAATAGTAAACCTTCCATTGGCATCGGTTTGAGTGGCTGCGGAAGAGCCTTTTACAGCAACAGTTACACCTGCTAAAGCTGAATCGGCAGAGCTAACTCTACCCGTAATGGTTTTTTGCTGCGCAAATAGCGAAGCAGAAATACTACAAAAAAGAAAAAGAAAAAATAACCTGAAGTTTTGAGGATAATTTATAAACTTTTTGTGCTTACTAAAAACACGTTTCCCTTTCGGCAACCAATTTTTCATGGCAAGTAATAGTTTGATTTAAAATTTTAGATGCAGTAACCGCACAATATTGTGCATGCGTACCCTTTAGATGCAGGGATGCCTTATAGGCTTTTGGTAATATTTTCTCATTCTTTTTTGTTTATTTATTTCTGGTTCATCAACAGCGATCGTTACACATTGTATCAACTCACGCCATAATAATTTATTTATAAAACTATATAAGTATGTATCAATTTAAACAGGGATAATGAAGGCATCGCCTTTGCAATTGAAGATCTTTACAACCTGGCAGACAGGTGGGATTAGAATAGCAAACCGGCTTTTTCATAAACAGCAATTTTTCGTAAGTAATTTAAGAAAATCTTTATCAATCGTAGGATAAATATAAAAGGTAATTTTTACATTTAAAAAATTATTTAACTTTTTTTTAGAGGCCGATTTCTTGCAAGAAATTTAATACCCACACAGTATTACATACCCAGGGCATTATAAATACAAACAATTGATATTCAATAATATGAAGTATGTACCTGGTACACCGTCTGTTAGTATTTTTTAGTCTAAAGAAATTAAAAAATATAAACAACCTGCCGGAGTTATAAATTCCTTCTGAATAAATACATTTTTAAAAAAGGAAAATGGTACCAGCAAAAACCATAGAAATGGCATTCTATTACCCGTGGTTCAATAAGAGATTGCAGAAGGAATAATTGCCAGGTACAAAAACGTTTTAGCAGAGTAAATTGGCTCATAAAACTACGGGAAATTATATAACATATAATAGCAATTATTGTATAATGCTTTCAGTAGCGCAGGTAATATGCCCGTTAGTGTTATTTTGCAGATAGGCTATTACTTTAAACTCATTATTTGCCAGAGCGGGTGGAGTGATTAGTTGAATACTGCCCGCTGCCGCTTTTTGCAAAGCAATGGTTTGATAGTCTCTTACTATATTGATGTGATGCAATTTTCTACCTCCGTTCTCACCTCTTTTCACATCGGTTTCAGCAGCTAATTGTATTAAAGCTACATGTAGTAATTCGTCAATTGCCTTGGCTACTTTATAGGTTACCAATATTTGTTTGCCTTCATTTTTTACCGCTGCCAGGTTTATAACCTGATCGGGTGTGTTCTTTAGCTCTGTATTAATAGTGGCTTCCAGCAAAGCTTTGTCCGAACCAACAAATTGTTTTTTTCCATTTACTATTACCTGCGGTGTGTAAATAGATTGAAGCCTGAATAACGACGCATAGTTCGATTGCCTTTTTGTATATGCCGCTTCGCTATACAAATCTTTCCATCCCAACCGGTCCCAATAGTCTACATGAAAAGCCAGAACATATACGTTATTCCCGTATTTTTTTGAAACGGCTGCCACAGCTTCATCTGCCGCCGGGCAACTGGAGCAGCCTTCCGAAGTAAAAAGTTCCACTACAGCAAAACCGGTTTGAGAATAGGGCATCTTTGTATGTTTTGAAAAAGTTGTTTTGGTAAAAGCGGCAACCAGCAGAACAGCCAGTACCAGTGGTAGCAGCCATAGTTTTTTAATTTTCATTTGTTTGATATGAGCGTTACTAAAGTTACCGATAGTATCAAAAGAAATATTAGAATTTTAATATAGAAGATGCTTTCTACAAAACACTTTTATAAGCATAAAGCATTCAGGAGATGCACCCTTGCACTACAGTTTTTAGTTTAGGAAATAAAGAGGCAGATTAAAGTTTCTTTACACCACCAGGTGGCTATTATTTTATCTTATAGATCCATAGTACTCTCTGGTATCATAATGCATTATGGTACAAGTATTGCAACTCATGTTTTTTGCTACTGTAACTTATAAAGACCATGCATATGCAACTATTCGATACAATTATTGCCGACGTTCCGGCTACTGTAAAAGCATTGAGTGATAAAGAACTGGAATCAGACAAAACTGAAAAAGAACTTATCGAACACAAAAAGCTGGAATCGCCGGAGCTGGACCTGAAAAATAAAACAGTGGACGTAAAAAAAGAAACCGTTACGGACAAAGATATAGCCGAAGCTTTTTTATTAATACGCGGACAGGAAGCAGAAGTGGTAACGTATACAGTACCCGTATTGGGCGATTTGTTTTTATTCAAAGAGGTATTTCCAAAGCTCAGCAAAAGCAAAGATTACGGATTAATGTTTCATAGGAGCGACCTGATTTATAAACGATATTCTGCTGCTAAGGTGGAAGGCAATGACGCACTGCTGGAAGAAATAAAAAACAGGGCACATGAGGAATTTGATGTGGTGCAGCAAGGGCTGAAGCAAATGGATGCTACTATAAAAGAGTTTAACGAGAAAAGATTACCTGAGGCTGTAAAAGCTGCCTTCCAAAAAGAAAAGGCGGAAAGAGAAGCATTAAAAAAAGCAGAAGACAAATTAAAGTTTTAAACGGAGCTGCGCCTGATGCGTGAAACTTTACAACATGCTAATAACCTTCTTTTATAAAAGAAATCATACTAAACAGCAGCATTAGGCACATGGCAATTACCAGTAAGGTAACAAATATTTTGAAGGGTAACGGCCTGCCTTTAGTAGCTACAAATCCATTATAAAATGCAGCTATTTTGCTTTTCTTTTTTTGGGGCATTACAAATTATGGTTCTTATACAAATCTAACTGCTGCAGCATTACTAGTCTATATTTAAATTTGTTTTATCAGGATAACTTTAGAATGTTGTAGTTCTTTCATATGCATTATCCCTCAATATACGTCTATCAGAACTTTAGTTTCTACAGATGCTCAATAAGCTTTGTGCGTAATTTTTTATACAAAAAATTCTTCTACAGCCATTTATCCTGATTTACAATAATTACTTATAAAAAATGCAAATGCCTTTGTTGTGTGCCATCCACACAATTAAAAGCGTTTTTCGTTTCAATTTACTATAAGCAGTCAATAGAGGTATAGAAATTGATTCCCTTTAGCAAAATTTAAACTTTAATACAAAGACCATGAGAATAAGGTTTCGCATCTGTATGGCTTTAATATTCTGCATGCCTGTGGCGGTGATGGCGCAGCAACCTGATACTCTCGTTAAAAAGCTGGATAGCCTGAATATCCGAAATGATAGCCTGGGAAGACAAAAGAATAATATTAACCGCGCCAACTATAACGAAAGAACGAAGATAACCGGGCGTACTTATTTTATATTGCTGGCAGATGATTTTAAACAACAGTTTACCGCACCTTTTCATGCCAGTAAAAAAGATTGGGGCATCGTAGGCAAGTTTGCCCTCGTTACTGCAGGCGTTGCGCTGGCCGATGAATCTATCAACCACTTTGCGGTTGGCCTGCACAACCATAATAAAGGAGTGGCTACTATAAGCAAGAACGTAACCAACTTTGGTGGCTTATACGAAGGATATACGTTAGCGGCGCTCGGTGCTTACGGTTTTGTTTTTAAAAATCAGAAAATTAAAACTACTACCTTATTGGCCACACAGGCATATGTAACGGCCGCCGCTATAGAAGCTATCGGCAAATTTGCATTTGGAAGACAACGACCTATTTATTACGACCCGAAAACAGGCGAAAACGATCCCGTTTTCCACGGCCCTTTTTACCAGTTTCATAAAGATGCCAACGGTCAAAAACATCCTAATACTTCCTATACGTCATTCCCCTCCGGCCACTCCACTGTAGCTTTTGCTGCAGCTACTGTTTTTGCTTTGGAGTATAGAGACCGGCCACTGGTACCCATAATATCTTACAGTGCTGCTACATTAGTAGCATTAAGCAGGCTTACCGAAAACAAACACTGGCCAACCGATATATTGGTAGGCGCGGCATTGGGTTACCTAAGCGGCAGGCAGGTGGTTAATAATTACCACCGGTATGCTAAAATTCAGAACGATAAAAAGAAGAAAGGCACGCTCAGCTTTAATGCACAATATTTTTATGGTAAAGTATTGCCAGGCGTAACCTACCATTTTCGATGAACTAAAGCTTAGTAATGGATTCTACCTATTTCAACCATTAACCATCTACTATTGGCAACCAATATCAAAGCATTTCATAGTTTTATAATAATTAATTAACTGATGCACGCCGACTTACTATCTTTTGATACGAATATTGACTTTCAAGCCGAGAGTACATCAAGACAATTGGCCCGTTTTTTTTCCTTTACCCAAAACCCCTGTTGCATTGCAGGTTTTGACGGCTACTTTAAAAAAGTAAATGCCGCTTTTTGCGCACTGATTGAATGCAAAGAAGAAGAACTGCTCTCCAAACCTTTCCGCTCCTTTCCTTATTTTGACGGCCTGGTTACCGAAATTAAAAATGCAGGTAAAAAAAGAAATGGCAATAGCTCCTACAGCATCTTTGCAACGTATACAAAAAGCAACCAGGAATGCATTGTTATTGAGTGGACGTATATTATTGATGAAGAAGAAAAGCTGGCGTATGCTATTGGTAAAGATGTAACATCATTAAAGAAAAAAGAAAGCGAATTAGAAGCTATTAATGAAAGATATGACCTGGTTTCAAAAGCTACTTCCGAAGCGATATGGGATTGGGAAGTAGGCGAAAACAGGTTCTTTTGTCACGGAAGTAATTTTAAAAAATTATTCGGATACGATATTGTAAACGACTATGCTCCTTCTGAGTTGTGGGAGCAAAACCTTGATCCCGACACTAAAGAAAACATTGTATTAACACAATGGAATGCCTTGCATAATACAAGCGAATACTGGAACGATCAGTATTGGTTTAAAAAAGCCAATGGCGAGTATGCATATGTAAAAGACCGGGCGCTTATAGTAAGAGATGAAGCTGGCAATGCCATACGCATGATTGGCGCCATGGATGATATTACCGCTCAAAAACTGGCAGAAGATGCGCTGATAGAAAGCGAAAAAAGCTACATGCTGTTATTTAACAATGCGCCCCTGCCCCAGTTTATTTATGATATACAAACTTTAAAAATTTTAAAAGTAAATGATGCAGCAGTAAGGCATTATGGATATACCAGCGACGAGTTTCTTAAAATGCAGGCAACGGACATAAGGCCCAAAGAGGAAGTTGATGAATTTGGCCAATACCTTAACCGTATAAAAAAAACAAACGAGCCTGTAACCGGCATCTGGACCCATGCACGGAAGAATGGCGAAAAGTTTATAGCAGAAGTTTCTCCTACACGTATTGTATACCATAGCAAAAACTGTATACTTAGTACGGTTAACGATATTACCGATAAGGTAAAACTGGAAGAGAAATTAATAGGTCTTAGAATAGTAAAACAAAAAAGAATTACAGAGGCTACTATTAATGCACAGGAAAATGAAAGAACGCAATTAGGAAAAGAATTGCACGATAATATAAGCCAGGTGCTTACTACTACTAAGCTTTATCTGGAGTTGGCAGAAGCAAACGAAAACATACGGCTGGATTTGATTGAAAAAAGCAAGAACAACCTGCTGAATTTAATTAATGAAGTAAGAGCGCTTTCTAAATCCCTGATGCCGCCGATATTAGAGGATATTGGTTTGGAAGATGCTATTTATGAACTGGTAGAAACATACATTGTTACGCAAAGGCTTAATATCAAATTTCACTATAGTTCCGGGTTGGATGCACTTGCCAAGGACCTGAAAATCTGTTTGTACCGGATTGTTCAGGAGCAGCTGAGTAATATTGCCAGGCACGCTGAAGCCAAAAATGTCATCATCAGTTTAGAGGCCAATGCACCTAATATCAATCTTGTAATAACAGATGATGGAAAAGGTTTTAATACCACGCTTATCCGGAAAGGAATCGGAATCAATAATATAAAAAACCGTATAGAATTATACAGCGGAAACCTTGATATTATTTCTTCTCCTGGAAATGGATGTACGCTGCGGATAAAATTTCCACTAACTGCTACTGAATCTAAAAAAACGCTAAACATATTAATAGCCGAAGACGACCCCGATGATCAAACCATATTAAAAATTGCGTTTTCGGAAGTAGCTCCACATTCGCAGGTTACTTATATACCCAACGGTGAAAAAATGATTGAGCAACTGAAGACTACGCCTGATGATCAATTACCTTCGCTAATAGTACTGGACTATAATATGCCGGTGCTAAACGGACTGGAAACGTTGAAGCTTTTGGAAATAGACCAGCGTTATAAAAGCATTCCTAAGATAGTATATAGCAGTGCATATAACGACCGATACAAAGAGCAGTGTTTTTCAGCTAATGCCACCGCCTATCTTGAAAAAAGCGTAACCATTGATGAAATAAAGGATAATGTAAAGCAGATGCTTGCCTTCTGCAGCTAAAAGTTTCTTGTAATTACGGCATATTCGTTATTATTTTTTAGCATACAAGGGTTTCCTCTTACCGCTTAGCTTTTAAAAAGGCATAAAAAAATTTACTTTTAGCCTTCTAAAATCCAGTATGAAAAACCGACTGTGCTATTTTTTAGCACTCACTCTTTTTATTGCTTTAAAAGGTACTGCGCAAACCGCCGATTCTTTAAAAAATGCAGTAACACTTACCTACAATTATTATCATTTTAATAAACAGTTTACCAGCGACTGGCAGATAGGTAATATAGAATATAAACGTCAAACCAAGGCCGGTGCTTTTTTGGGGCGTTTTAATTATGCCAATCGTCTTCAGCAAAATGGCTGGCAGGCTGAAGCAGAGGCGTACCCTATATTATCAAAAAAAGTATATGCATATGCAGGCATTGGTTACTCGGGCCAAATGCCGGTATTTCCTAAGTGGCGCAGCGGCGCTTCTTTATTTGTGAGCTTGCCAAAAGCATGGGAAGTAGAAGGTGGCTTCCGGCAATTGTATTTTGATAAAAACATCTGGATTGGTACCGCCGGCGTTAGTAAATATGCAGGCAGCTGGTTGTTGAATTTCAGGTCGTATATTTCGATGGATGCACCGGTTGCTAACCAGGCTTATTTTTTAACCATAAGAAATTATTTTAAAAATGAAAAAGATTATGCATGGCTGCAATTAGGTAGTGGCATATCACCCGATGAAGCAAGAAATGTACAGTTAACTACTAAAAACA
>JAICHT010000004.1 GCA_025924755.1 Chitinophagaceae bacterium
CCATTTGCATCCAGTGGCCGGGCTTTAAAGCATCACCATCAAATGGAGCGGTGGGCATAGCTGCAGGATGGCCGGATAACACTTTAGTACTATCTACCACAGGCCCTTGCGGTGTAAGTATTTTTGGTGAATGGCAGTCATTACATCCCGCCGCGGTTACTAAATACTTCCCTCGCATCACTGCGCTTTCCTCTTCCTGGTCACGGACCTGCATAATATTGTCTGAAGTGTCTTCCTTTGAGGCATTGGTGTGGCATGAAGTAAGGACTAAAATAAGGGTAGCAGAACATACAGCACCCTTTAGTAAGGATTGAAAAAGCATAGCAGTTTAATTTTGGTTGAAAAATGCAGTTGTTATACCAAGTTAAAAAATTGTTTACTTAATTACAAATACTTGCATTTTGAAAATCTTCGTTGTAAGAATACATGAATGGAGAATATAAGAGAGGGAGCGTACAAGACTGTACCCGCTTTTTAGATGCGGCTTACAAGCACGCAATTCATAATTGATGCATAGTAATACTACAGTACCAGTGTGCGACGCAACAGAAGCCCCATAGTAATTTGAAAGCCTGGAACAAAAAATTATTAATCAATAGCGTCGTATACCAAGCCGGCCATTACTGCATATACCAGGTGGTGCACACCATCAACTGCAATAGTTTTTGGCTCCCATTTGGTAACAGGCGGCGCCACACCCAAAGCAGGTTCAATCGTCATGGCAGTGCCCCATATTGCAGCAAAATGAACGAGGGTTGCCGGCAAGCCGTCTACGCCTGCCAAACCCAGCAGGCCGCGGGCTATGCCCCACGTGGTGCCGTAAGTCCAATGCACTTCTTGTGTAAACTTTTCTTTTTTGTCTTTATTTACTTCCCGCACATCCAATACTTTTGAGGCAGCATCGGCCGGTGCATTGCTGGGCTTTCTGCCCGTAATTTTCATTTCTATCATTTGCGAGATAGTAATAGCCGCTGTGCCTGCCAGCCCTGCTATTAATCCCTTTCCCAGGCAAAAAGCCAACTTGCCAACTGCTGAATGAATCTTACTCATACCATTAAGTTTAAATAATGCACTAAACAGGTACCTGCATAAATATT
The DNA here is from genome assembly GCA_025924755.1 of Chitinophagaceae bacterium. Lineage (GTDB taxonomy): Bacteria > Bacteroidota > Bacteroidia > Chitinophagales > Chitinophagaceae > Flavisolibacter. Next base: position 1,098 of record JAICHT010000004.1, read on the forward strand.
GCGCCAAGGATTACACCAAAAAGTCAATAACAAAAAAGTTGTAAAATTCTTATCCTTCAATTGCTGTTTAGCTTGCTACCAACCGGTTTATTAATAGCACCTGGTTAATGCTTAAAATGCCGCATACCTGTCATTACCATCACCAGGTTGTTTTCTTTACAATAAGCAATACTATCCTTATCGCGTATAGAGCCGCCAGGTTCTATAAAAGCAACGATGCCTGCCTGGTGGCCCAACTGCACACAATCGTTAAAAGGAAAAAACGCATCGCTGGCCATTACGGCTCCCTGCAAATCAAAATTAAATTGCTTGGCTTTTTCTACTGCATGACGCAACGCATCAATACGGCTGGTTTGGCCGCAACCTTTACCTACCAACTGTTTATTTTTTACCAATGCAATGGCATTGCTTTTTAAATGTTTGCAAATCAGGTTAGCAAAAATCAAATCAGCCTTTTCGCTTTCCGTAGAAGTCCGTCCGCCTACTTCTTCCCATGTTGAAAAATTGCCTTCATCTTTATACTGGGTTAAGGTGCCGTTCAATACATTTTTATAGAGCTGGTTGGAAGTGTCAGTGCTTTTTAACTGCAACAATATCCGGTTCTTTTTTGACTTTAATTTTTCCAATGCATCTTCATTAAAAGAAGGCGCTATCAATACCTCAAAAAATATTTCATTAATCGCTTCTGCAGTAGCCATATCAATGGGGGCATTACAAACCAATACACCACCAAAAGCACTTTCCGGATCTCCGGCCAGAGCATCTTTCCAGGCTTCTCTAACGGTACTCCTGCTGGCGGCGCCACATACATTAGTATGCTTAATAACCGCAAAAGTGGAAGGCTTGCCGCCACTGGAAAGAGAAAGGGTAAATTCCTTTATCAATTCAATAGCCGCATCAATATCTACCAGGTTATTGTACGAAATTTCTTTACCGTGAAGCTGTGAAAAGTTAGCTTCCAGATTGCCATAAAATGCCGCCTGCTGGTGCGGATTTTCGCCATACCGCAATATGGTTTTTTGTCCCTGGGCTACCAGTTGTATAGGATTAGTTTTATTGAAATAATTATTGATAGCGATATCATAATCGGCTACGATGCTGAACGCTTTGGCAGCAAAATTCCTCCGCTGATCTAAGGTAATTTCACCATTTTGCTGTTGCAGCAAATCTACCAGGCTGGCATAGTCTTCTTTCGATGCAATAACGGCCACATCGCTAAAGTTTTTTGCCGCTGCACGTATCATAGACGGGCCGCCAATATCGATCTTTTCAATAATCTGCTTTTCATCAGTGGCGCTGGCTACGGTTTCCTGAAAAGGATACAGATCTACAATCACCAAATCTATTTCCGGAATACCATATTGCTTCATTTCATGAATATCAATATCGTTATTGCGCCGGCCCAAAATTCCACCAAACACACTGGGGTGAAGGGTTTTTACCCGTCCGCCCAGTATGGAAGGATACGTAGTTAGCGTTTCTACCGGCACCACTTCTATACCTAAATCTTCAATAAATTTTTGCGTGCCACCTGTAGTATAAATAGTAGTTCCCTGTTGCTGAAGTTGCCGTACCACCGGCTCTAAACCCTCTTTATAAAAAACAGATATCAGGGCAGATGAAATTTTTTTATTCATACAATATATTAAACAGTAGATTATTAGAAGCCGCAAAGGTAGGCTACTACAAATTCATCACAAAAGCACCATTTTCCGAAACGTCGTAATACGGGATTTGCAGCGAATCGCAATCGTGCTTCCAGCGTGCAGCCCTCCATGCAGGAACCGATCCGTCTATTACTATTTGACCAATATTAAAATTATCGTGGAGCGTGGGTATATATACCTTGGGATTGCCGGATAGTATGATCAGGTTGAGTGTAACTTTAGAAGCGTCTTTTTGAAAATAAACGGTGCGGTCTATTATTGCAATCCGCTTGTCATTTACAATAAAACAACCGGTATTAGTAGGTATTGCTTCCGGCTGCACCCGGTATAAAATCCGCGTCGGCTGCAAGTAAAAATTGCGGGCAAAATCATCATTCAGCAATAAACTATCACCGATGAATGCATACGTTCTTCCATGTATAATATCTATTGCCTGGTGCCTGGGTACGTTATATACTATCAGCTTTTGCTGCCTGTTGGCTTGCATAAATGATGCGGTGCGAAGCATTGTAAACAGCAACAGGAAAAGCAGTGAAACAAACAGGGCTCTTTTACTTTTTTGTAGCAGCCAGTAACTGGCGCCTGCTATTGCCGCCAATAATAAAATTGTTTGTGGCAGTGTTATATAGATGCCGTTCCAGGTAGCCAGTGAGGTACCGTTTAAGCGTTCAATATAGGCATTCATTGCATGCACCCCTATAGTAATAATTTTTCCGGTTGGTATAGCTAAAACAGGAATAAACGATACCAGGCATAGCAGTATTTCGCCCATTAAAATAAGGCTGGATAACGGAACCGCGACCATATTGGTAAACAAAAATAAATTAGGGAACTGGTGAAAATGATATAGGCTTACCGGCAATGTAAGTAGTTGTGCCGATAGCGTAACCGCATTTAACTTCCAGATAAAATCCACTGCTTTGTTTGAAAAATAAATGAGGTTATATACAGGGCGAAAGAAAATGATAATGCTTAATACAGCCGCGTATGAAAGCTGAAAGCCTACATCCCATAACCAGAAAGGATTATAGCATAATAACAAAAAAGCGGATAGTGCCAGGGTATTATATACAGAGGTTCTCCTGTCAAAAACTTCCGCAAGTGCTATGAAAGTAAAAATAACTGCTGAACGCAAAACAGATGGCTGGCCACCCGCTAAAATACTAAACAGCCACAAGCCACTGATAACAACTATTATCCGCAGCCAATTTAAATTTCTAATTATTTTTAATGGTTTTGTCAGCAGTAATAACAACCAGTATATCAACCCTAAGTGCAGACCCGATATGGCTATAATATGCACAACACCCGTGTTGGAGTACGATTGCACAAGGCTTTTATCTAAATCATCTTTGTAACCAATAAGCAAAGCTTCCGCTAAACCTTGTTCTTTCGGCCCTTCAATATATCGACGCAAAATACCTACTACTGTTTTGCGGCATTGATAAATAAACTTGCGGAGGTTATTGATTTGCTTTTGCGGTAATACAATAAGGTCGTTTGCTGATAGGTAGACCTGATCCGTAATTCCCTGGAAAAGCGCATATTGCTGATAGTTAAAACTACCGGGGTTGCCGGCGCTTTTTATAAGTTGCAGCGGTTTGGTAAATACTATGGTTGAACCATATGAAAGATGACGTAGCGTCGTATCTTTTTTAAGATAAATAATGATCGTCCCATCGGCATTTTTCCAACTGTTGTTCCATCTTATTTTTTGCACGGCAGCTATGGCCTTGTACGACTTTGCATTTTCTACCAATGGCTCCTGCAGCGTTGCTATACAGGCAGCTGGATGCATCCTTCCTATCCAGTCTTTATCGTTTCGTATATCATTGGTATAGGTAAGCAAGGCACCGGCACAAACAACAAGCAGCGAAACAGCGATACCATTGACCATTGAAAACCGCCACTTCTTTGCAACAGGAAAAAAGCTGTAAGCACTAATTATAAACAGGCAAAAGCAACCTGCAAGCACCAATAATTTTAGCGGAAGTGGCCAGTACCATTGTAATACGATGCCCGCAAGCAGCGGAATAAGCAAACGGATGGCCGGTGCTTTTTTCCATAAGTAAACTACAGGCAAGGGCATATGGTTATTATATTACAAGCGGTGATACGGAAGGCAATTTACCCCGTTAGTATACCGGTGTTTTTATATCGTGGTAAAATAGAAACTTCCAGCCTTCTTTGGCACCCTGCTCCCACCATTGTTTCCGCAACTGCATGGCTTTTTCCGCTTCAAAATCGTATTTGGTTTTGTATTTTATTTTCATTTGCTGCAATTGCGGCGCATCATCACCGCCAAAGAAGATAATTTCGCCTTCTTCCTTTATCCAATATACCTGGTGGTAAGGCGAGTGGGCTCCTGTGTATTTATAAAAAATATAATCATCTATCACCCCTTCATCATCGGTTAAAAAATGCACTTGAGGTGATGTTTGCAAAGCCGCCAGTTCTTCCGGTATAAATGAAGGAGCACCTTTTGTTAATGCAAAGTCCAGCTCTCTTTTTTGTACATAGTACGCAGCGTTCGGAAAGCTTAGTTTGGTATGATCGTAATTTAAGCTAACGCCGCCTGCATGATCTTTATGAAGATGCGACATCAGTACTTTGGTGACCTCCTCCGGCCGAATGCCTTCTTTTTCCATATTAGCATGAAGCTGCATCTTGCTATAGACGCTATCATTAAAACCCAGCCCGGTATCTAATAGTAAAATGTCTTTTGAAGTAATTACTACAAACGGCTGCACTTCTACCAGCAAGCTTCCGGTAGGGCGATGCTGCAGGTTGTCTTTTTCTTCGTTAAACGGAACAAACAGTTTTGTTTTGTCAATAGTAAATGCTCCTTCTGAAAGTGGAATGATCTTCATAAAGTCTACGCCTTCTAAAATAGTTAAGATACAAATTTACCGTAACACCATCTGTCGGTCTGCATCCAGCCTGATTAATATAAACAATAGTACGGTAAACGTGAGCAGGGCGGTACCGCCATAGCTGATAAACGGTAAGGGAATACCAATTACCGGCGCAAGGCCTACCGTCATACAGATATTAATAGTAATATGGAAGAAAAAAACAGCTGCCACGCCATATGCATAGCAACGGCTAAACACGCTGCGCTGCCTTTCGGCCACTGCTACAATTTTAAATAATAACAGCAGGTATACCGCCAAAAGTGCGGTAGTGCCCACAAAGCCAAAGCCTTCGCCAATGGTGCAAAATATAAAATCGGTACGCTGCTCCGGCACAAAATCGTATCGCGTTTGCGTACCCTTAAGCAGACCTTTACCATGAAAGCCGCCGCTGCCTATAGCAATTTTGGATTGTTTTACATTATAATCGTTTTTACCTTTTTTAGATATGGTAATGGCATCTATAGCAGAACCGGCACCATACGGATTTTCTTTGCCGAATAATGTAAAAATCCTTTCCGTCTGGTAAGGCTGCATTACATGTTTAAATATAAAAGGCACGGCAAAGCGCTGTACCCCGACGCATACAAACCACAGGAATATAATGGTAACCAACAATCCTTTGCTACGCTTAATTTGCCGCCGCATCGAAAAAATAACCGCTGCTGCTATTACGGTAAGAAGGATTGCCAATATGTTGGGATCCATAACAATGGTAGCCACTACTAAAACGGCAATGGAAAATCCTACTATTAATATGATAGCCGGCAACCCTTCTCGGTACATTACTAAAAAGAAAGAAAAATAAACCAACGCCAGTCCCGTTTCGCTTTGTAAAAGCGATAAAGCAGCCGGAAATAAGGTGATGGCCGCAGCAATAAACTGCGACCGGGTTTTGGAAAAATCGGTATCAACCCTTGATAAATACCGGGCTAATGCAAGGCATACGCATATCTTACAAAACTCGGCTGGCTGAAAGTTGAAGCCACCTAACCGTATGATAGACTCTGTACCTTTTACACGAGAGTGAAAAGGAAATACTAAAAACAAAAAGAATATGCCCGCTGCATACCATACATTGGCCGTGGCTGCAAAAAATTTACTATCGGTAAGCAATACAAAAATGGCCAGAACGCCTGCTATAAAAAAAAAGTAAAGCTGTTTGCTATAGTCGGTTTTAAAAGAAAAAAAGCTGGCAATTATCGGATCGCCGTCTTTGTAAGTAACGGCAAAGATAGCAGTGATGCCTACTGTAACCAACAGCAGGTATATCCCTATAATACTCCAATCAATTCCCTTCGAAATCCCGGTATTTGTACGGCTCATCAGGCTGCTGTGGTTTTCATTTTAGGCGGTAAAAATTTTTTTGGCTCCATGGCATCATTCTTTTGCAAAAGCACAATGCGCTGCCTTGGCAATGTAGTATCTCTTTTTGCAGGTGTTTGTAAAGACTTGTGCAGGTATTTTTTAATATAGCTGCTGTCATTGGTAATATGGTACCATTTAAATGCACGGGTAGAATCGGCCTTAAATTGTTCTCTGCCAATCCAGTCGGGCATCAGGTCAGAGCTGGCAATACGGTCTACTTCTTTCAGCCGCTCGGTACGCAATGTGTCGTTCAGATATTTTTCTACCATTAACGATCCGATAGGAGCTGCCCATGTAGCACCAAAGCCGGCATTTTCTACTACTACGGCTATCACAATTTTGGGATCTTCTTTAGGAGCAAAACATACAAATAAGGAGTTGTCTTTAAGCTGGGTACGTTTATGGTCTATCACGCGAAAGTTTTCTGCCGTACCTGTTTTAGCACACATATCAATACCCGGAATCTTTGCTATCCGCGCCGTTCCTACTTCTACTACATCCTGCATTCCATCAATTACTGTCTGGTAATAATTATCAGGGATATGGCCTAATACATCGTGCCTTTTTCGAAACTTGTTCAGTATGGTATCTTCAGCCGTTTCGCCATCAATTGATTTTACAAAATGAGGTACATAATAATAGCCTTTATTAGCTACAATGCATATGGCGTTGGCTATTTGCAACGGTGTTGCCAGCATCATATCCTGGCCAATACCTAAAGTTACGTTGGTACAAGAGTTCCAGGAGCCCTTGTATACTTTATTGTAAACGGAGGTATCGGGAATATTGCCTTTGTCTTCGCTAGGCAGGTCTACACCCAAACGACCTCCATACCCAAAGCCATTCATATAATCCTTCCATTTCTCATATCCTACTTTTACATTTCCGTAAGATGGATTGTCTACTATCAGCCGGTAGGCATTTGAAAAAAACGAGTTGCACGAATTGGCAATAGCCAAACGCAAATTAGCGGCATGTCCCACCCAGTGCTCCGTACACTTTACAGGCCGGCTACAGCCATAGTATGCCCCCCTGCAATCTATACCGCTTGCCGGTGTAATAACGCCTTCATCCAACCCTATTAAAGCTTCTAAAGGCTTGTAGGTAGAACCGGCCGGATACTGGCCTTTAATAGCACGGTTGAGCAATGGACCGGCAACATCCAATACCAGCTTTGAATAGTTTTTCTGCTTTTCAGAACCTGTTAAGCTGTTGGGGTTATAATCCGGGCCGGAAACCATACTAACGATACCACCGGTTTTGGGGTCTATGGCTACGATAGCACCCATTTTATGGGCCATTAACTTTTCTGCAAGTTGCTGCAGCTCTATATTGATATACGTATGCAGGTTTCTGCCTGCCACGGCAGCGGAATCGAACGCTCCTTTTTGAAAACGTCCCACTACCCGGTTTTTGTTATCCTTGATCCAATACTGAATGCCGCGCTGCCCCATCAATACTCTTTCATAATACGATTCTAAACCACTACGGCCCACATAATCTCCTGCCTGGTAAAAGCCATTTGACCGGGCAATAATGCCGGAGTCGGCCTCACCAATATAACCCGCTAAGTGGGCACCTGCATTATAAGGATATTGCCTCACAGGGCGCTCCTGCAAAAAAAAGCCGCTGCCAAACCGCCACAGGTTTTCTTCCAGTCTTGCATATTTTTCCGGCGGAAGCAAAGCCTCAAATGCCGTAGGCCGGTACCGGCCGTTTTTTACAACGGCATTTAACATTCTTGATCTGAATTCAGCAGTATCAATTTCGAGTAAATTACATAGAGAGGCTGTATCCACCCCCTTTATTTCTGAAGGTGTTACCATCAGGTCATACATCAATGTATTGTTGGAAATGGGCCTGTTTTTATTATCGTAAATAACGCCGCGGGAGGGGTAGATCACTTTTTTTAGCACAGCGTTTTCCTGAGCCAGCTTTTGATACTTACTGGACACGATCTGCAGGTTAAAAAGCTGGCCGATAATTACAGCAAACGTAATAACAAAAATAATCCGGATAATATAACTCCTCGATTGGTTAAACACAGGCATAGAAGGCGTACAGGTATTGAAATAAACTTATAATAATTGTCAGTGCTTATACTGATTTATTTTATACAAAGGTTCGCAATCGAAGGCAGATGTGCAAATGAACTTGGATAATAATGCTAAATATTTAATAATACTTGTATTATGAGGTCTTAAACGGTATTGGTTCTATATTTCAGCCGCCTTGGAAATAGTAGTTCCACCGTTAGTATCAGCAACATGCTTATAGCAGTAGTGGATATTACTTTTATTAAAAAAGAAAGAAATGTGCCAAAGTCCAGCCATTCTAAAAATACCAGGTAGGTATGATGGAGTAAGGTAAGTATCAGTACGTATACCGTATATGGCGCCCAGCCCATGCCTCTTGGCGAAGGTTCGCGGTAATTGAATTCCGTAAATTCTTTGGGGGTTAATACGTTTATTATAAACGGACGAACATAAGCTATCAGTACGCAGGCTGCGGTATGCAGCCCCGGCGTCATAGTAAAATAATCCAGCGCCAGGCCGGTAACAAAACCAATGGCAAGCAAAGCAAAACGCGGCGTACTAAAGGGCAACCACAATATAAAAAGGTAATATAAATAAGGCACGATGAACCGGTGCAAATGCGGTATTTTATTGAGTACAAAAGCCTGTACCAAAATAAAAATGATCAATCGGAATATGTTTCTTATCAGGTCGCTCAACGGGTTGTACGTTTTTCTTGTTCAATCTTTTTTTCGGTGTCTTTTTCCAGCTTCATCTGTTCTTCGCGCTGCAGGTTTTCTATTACAAATACCTGCTGTATACTATTAAATTTGGCGGCTGTCCTTACTTTGAGATCGTAAAAACCGGTTGCCGGATCGCTGTTGATATTGGCAATAGTACCTACCATCAGGCCAGGCGGAAAATTATAAGAGTACATGCTGGTAACTACGGTGTCGCCTCTTTTTACGTCTATATTTTTCGATATGCCTCTAAGTGTTATAAAATACGGGCTTTGAGCATCCCATTCCAGTGTACCATAATCACCGGTTTTTTTAAGCGAAGCGGTTACCCTGCTTTGGATGTGCAACAGGCTCATTACTTCGCTAAAATTTTCACTGGTGTTTACTACTACTCCTACGGCGGCACCATCAGAGTTTACTACTGCCATATTTTCTTTAATTCCTTGTGCAGCGCCCCGATTGATCTGTAAATAGTTTTTTTCGGAAGCTACCGAGTTATTCACCACCTTCGCCTCCCGCCACAAATAGCGCCGAAATTTTACCAGTGTATCGTATTTGGTAGAATCAATTACCAGTTTTTTAGATGTATCGGAAATATAGAAATTAAAATGAAGCAGGTTAAGCAGCGAGTCGTTCATATGATGCACCCGCTTGTTTTCTTCTCTAAGATGAAAATAATCATCTACTTTATCGTACTGGGTATTAATATGGCCGGTAACCTCACTGGCTACGCTTAAATAAGCAGCGGTATGAAAACGATTGTACGTAAAGAGCATCCACAGCGCTATAAACTGAAACACCAGAAATGAGATGAACACAAAATAACGCCTGATGAAGAGAAAAATATTACGCATCGGATATTGCTCTGAACTGTAAATTATGAACTAGTATAAGCTTTTCTCTAAAACTCACTACTCATAATTTGCCGGTTCTTTTATCGCATTACAAAAGGGTAACGTTCGTAATTTTTTAATGCAAGGCCTGTGCCGCGTACCACGCTTTTCAGCGGATCGTCGGCTACGTGCACCGGCAGTTTAATTTTGTTGCTTAAACGCTTATCCAATCCTTTAAGCAAAGCACCACCACCGGTTAAGTACAGCCCGCGGCGGTAAATATCCGCAGCCAGTTCGGGCGGCGTTTGTTCCAGTGCTTTTAATATGGCTTCTTCAATTTTAAAAATGCTTTTATCCAGCGCTTCGGCTATCTCCTGATAGCTTACATAAATCTGCTTCGGTATACCGGTTACCAGGTCGCGGCCATTTACAGGAATATCGTCTGGCGGCACTTCCAAATCCTTCATGGCAGCGCCAATCTGAATTTTAATTTGTTCGGCAGTACGCTCACCTATCAACAAACTATGATAGCGGCGCAGTGCTTCCATAATATCCGCGGTAAATTCATCGCCTGCTATGCGTATGGACTGATCGCATACAATACCGGCCAGGGCAATTACCGTAATGCCGGTAGTACCACCACCAATATCAATAATCATATTACCCACCGGTTCTTCCACATCAATACCAATACCTAATGCGGCGGCCATCGGTTCGTGAATCAAATATACTTCTTTGGCGCCTGCCTGTTCGGCACTGTCTCTTACGGCTCTTTTTTCTACTTCTGTAATGGAGGATGGAATACAAATCATCATGCGCCAACTGGGAGGAAACAGCGGCTTTTTGGGATATACCAGTTTTATCAACTCACGGATCATTAGCTCCGCTGCATTAAAATCCGCTATTACACCGTCTTTCAACGGCCGTACGGTGCGGATGCTTTCATGGGTTTTTTCGTGCATCATTAAAGCCCGTTTACCTACGGCCAGCACTTCTTTTGGGTTATTTCTGTTCAGCGCTACAATTGAAGGTTCGTCTACCGCCACTTCATCATTATGAATTATAAGGGTGTTCGCTGTGCCCAAGTCCATTGCAATCTCTTGTGTAAACCAGTTAAAAAGTCCCATGCTCCTGTATTGGATTTAAGTATAGAAAGTTAGGGTGCAAAGTTGATGGAAATAATTTAAATATACAAAGTGCGTTGTACCTTAATTTTTTTTGATATAAAATTTTAAAAAATCAGGTACTTACCCTTATTATTTCTAGTCTTTTTGCCACTCTTTTCAAGGCTTACAACGTGATAGCCATATTAATATTGGAGGCTGATAAAATTTCTTTTTCGAAAATTTTAAGCTACAGCAACTATTTATCATTTATAGTTGTTGACACAGTTGTACCTACCTCTCTTTTTCTTTATTACATTTACGCAAACTACTGCCATGGCATTGCTTATATTAGGTATTCTTCTGTTGATTGTTTCATTTACACTTCCACATATTCCTAGTCTTCAACCCACTTTTCGCATTGGTCGTATTTTAAGTATCGGTTTTATTATTTTAGGTGTTATCATCAGCAGTTTTGTGCAGATTGATGCCGGCCAGATTGGTGTAAAAAAACTGTTTGGCAATGTACAAGCAGATGTTTTAAACAGCGGGCTGCATTTTGTTAATCCTTTGATGGAAGTGCAACACATGGATGCCCGCACTCAAAACTATACCATGAGCGGTACGCATAATGAAGGACAAAAGACGGGTGATGATGCAATACGGGTACTATCCGCAGATGGGCTTGAAGTAACGATTGACCTTACTGTACTGTATCGCATCGTGCCCGGCGATGCACCAAAACTGGTACAGGAAACCGGTATTGATTACGAAGATAAAATTGTACGCCCCATTGCCCGTACCCGCATACGCGATAATGCGGTATATTATGATGCCGTTGCCTTGTACTCTACCAAAAGAGATGAATTTCAGAACCGTATAGTAAGCGGTATAGAAAATGATTTTAAGAAAAGAGGATTGCTGCTGGAAAACCTGCTGATACGCAATATCACATTACCCGCTACGGTAAAAACATCCATTGAACAAAAGATACAGGCCGAGCAGGATGCACAGAAGATGCAATTTGTATTGCAAAAAGAACGTCAGGAAGCCGATCGCAAACGGGTAGAAGCACAGGGCATTGCCGATTATCAGCGCATTATAAGCGAAAGCCTTACCGATAAACAACTACAATATGAACAGATTAAAGCCATGATGACGTTGGCGCAATCTAATAATTCTAAAATTATAATGATGGGCGGCAAGGGAGCGCCGGTGATACTGGATACTAAACAATAAAAAAGCGAACTTTTTAGTTCGCTTTTTAAATATCAGGAAGTGTACATTATCCTACAGCTACCCGCTTAAATTCAGTTACTTTTAAATCGCTGTCAAAGCTTTTTAAATAGTCACCTACCGTTTGGTTATTGTCTTTTACAAAAACCTGGGCGGTTAATGTGCTTTCTTTAAAGAACGCATTTAATTTGCCCTGGGCAATCTTATCCAGCATTTCCTGCGGTTTACCAGCCATTTTAGGATCCTGCTTAATCTGATCCATCACAATATCTTTTTCACGGGCAATAGTATCAGCAGGAACCGAAGCCGCATCTACAGCTACCGGGTTCATAGCAGCAATCTGCATCGCAATATCTTTACCGGCTTCTACCGCTACCTTGTTTAACCCTACTAATACACCCATGCGATATGCACCATGAATATAAGAAGCTACGTACGGCGCTTCCAATCTTTCAAAACGGCTAACAGCAATCTTTTCGCCAATAGCAGCTAATTTATCATTTATAAGATCTGATACTTTAGAGCCATTAACACTTACTTCATTCAGCTCTTCCGCACTTTTTACATTATTAGCTACGGCGGCATCGGCAATGGTTTGAGCAAACGCTACAAAGTCCACATTTTTAGAAACAAAGTCCGTTTCGCAGGAAATGGTAACAATGAAACCTGTTTTTTCATCATCAGAAGTTTTCGCAATTACTACACCTTCTTTTGCTTCACGGTCACTACGTTTTGCCGCTACTTTCTGACCATGCTTGCGCAACCAGTCAATAGCACCTTCAAAATCGCCATCCGTTTCTGTTAAAGCTTTGCGGCAGTCCATCATACCGGCACCGGTAGCCTGGCGCAATTTATTTATATCCTGTGCTGTAATTTGTACAGTAGACATAGTATATCAATTAAAAGTTATGAATTAAGAATTATGAATCACAGAACTTAAAAATTTCTATCATTCTAAAAAACAAATGTGCAATGTAAAGGACGATGAATTTTGATTCAACAGTCAGCTTCATCATCGCACACTTATCGTATAAGCGTAATCAGTTTCTTATATAAAAACTATCGGCCACCACCCGGACGACGCGGGGCACCACCACCTTGCGGCGCACGACGCTGTCCGCCACCACCGCCACGGTTGGGTCCACCGGCACCACGGTTTCCACCGCCTTGCCCGCCACCGCTACGGCCCTGGTTACCACCTCTGCCACGACCACCACGTCCGCCTTCTGCCTGCGCTTCTGCTTCTAAACGGGCAGCTCTTTTTTCATTTTCCTGATCATTAGCTGCATCATCGCCTTCTTCATCTTTTGCAGCCTGGCGTTCTGCCAAACCTTCTGCAATTGCTGCGGTGATATAGTTAATGATAATCGCAATTGATTTAGTAGCATCATCATTTGCCGGAATAGCAAAGTCTACCTTATTAGGATCGCAATTGGTATCTACCACTCCAAAAGTAGAAATGCCTAAGCGCTTGGCTTCTGCCAATGCTATATGCTCATGACCAATATCCACTATGAAAAGCGCAGCCGGTACACGGCCCAATTGAGCAATACCGCCCAATACTTTTTCCATTTTTTCTTTATCGCGGCTTAAGGTCAGGCGTTCTTTTTTAGTAATACTGTCCAACGAACCGTCGCCCAACATTTTTTCGATGCTCTGCATTTTCTTTACACTCTTACGTACCGTATTAAAATTGGTAAGCATACCGCCTAACCAACGTTCTGTAACATAAGGCATATTTACCCGCTGTGCACATTCCGTAACAATATCTTTTGCCTGCTTTTTAGTGCCGACAAATAATATTTTTTTACCACTGCGGGCAATTTGCTTTAAAGCGGCCGAAGTTTCCTGCAGGCACTCGGTAGTTTTATTTAGGTCAATGATATGTATACCTTTCTTTTCAGCGAAAATGTAAGGCAACATCTTTGGGTTCCACTTCTTTTTCAGGTGGCCAAAGTGTACACCTGCATCAAGGAGCTGTTGCTGAAGGGAAGTATTTTGTTCCATGAATTCTAATTGAATAATTTGAATGTTTTATTTGTCGTCGGTAACCAGGTATCCATGCACAAAAGTTTGATAACCACACATAAATACTGAATACGGATTTGTTAACGTTTGCTGAACTGGAAGCTTCTTCGTGCTTTTTTGTGACCGAATTTTTTACGCTCTACAGAACGTGGGTCACGTTTTAGCATACCGGCTGCTTTTAATGCCGGACGAAATTCCGGGTTCAGCTCCACCAATACACGGGCAATGCCCAGCATCGCCGCTTCTGCCTGGCCCTTCACACCGCCACCGGCTGCATTAATTTTTATATCAAACTTGTCAGCAGCGTCTACTGTTTTTAGAGGACGCTCTACCTGGTTTTGTAAGTACACCAGCGGAAAGTAGACCTTATAATCTTTATCGTTGATAGTGATGGCGCCTGTACCTCTTGAAAGAAATACCCGCGTTACCGCTTCTTTACGACGACCTACCCCATTTCTTTGCTTTTCCATTTATAAATTGTTTGGAAGATTTTGGAATTAGAATTTCAATTCTTTTGGTTGTTGTGCAATATGCGGATGCTGATCGCCTACATACACGTATAACTTTTTATACATCTGGCGGCCCAGCCGGTTTTTAGGCAGCATGCCTTTGATAGCCCGCTCAATAACCACTTCGGGCCTGCGCTTGAGCAAATCTTTTGCAGTTTCTTCTTTACGGCCACCGGGGTAACCACTATACCGGTCGTACAGTTTTTCTTCCAGTTTGTTGCCGGTAAATTTTACTTTGTCCACGTTGGTTACAATTACGTAATCACCGGTGTCTACGTGAGGGGTGTAGTATGCTTTGTTTTTGCCGCGTAATATAGCTGCAATTCTGGCACACATACGTCCCACGGTTTGATTGGTACCATCCACAACGTACCAGTTACGTTGTATGGTAGCCGCATTCGCATGCTTGGTTGTAAAATGTAATTTGCTCATGATTGAAATTTTACGTCATCGCCATCCCGATGACCTTTTTAATTTTTGGAGCGCAAAGATAGGCACCGGCAACCATTGAAACCAAGCAAATGGATGCTTATTTTTACATGCACGTTTGCAACGAATTGATTTACAATAAAAATTTTGACTCATTTTTTTAGTCTTTAACAAAAGTACTGGAAAAATCGGCTGAAAAGAATGCAAAGCGATCAGGACGCATATCAATTAGCCCACTTTCTCTTAACAAAAATTCTTTAAACAAGAGTAGGAACTTGATTTTTCCATTAAACTTACCAACGATGTTCCTGCTATTAGTACTTACAGAAATACGAGAATTGCCTGGCACCGTGAAGCCTGTACCCAATAGTGCGAAAAGGCAAAAGACTACGGCCTGCCGCCATCACTTTTTGCTATATCGAAAGCATTAAGTTATATGACCGCAACCTAGATTACCAAACAATATCAGTCTGCCCAGGCAACCCGTAATTTTTTATTAGGTGCTACTATATTGAACTGCATCATTACAAATAAAAATCACCTTTCAAAAAATGGAACTAAATTTCAGGCATTAATAATAGTACACAATATGCTTTATAATAAATGTATAATCCGCCATCCATAAGAACGGTTGATATCATCCGGTATGTAACGCCTTTACGCGAAGGCGGCTCGCTGCCCGCTATTGTAGAAGCGGATGATGGTTTTTTATACGTACTAAAATTTCGGGGAGCAGGCCAGGGCATTAAAGCACTCATTGCCGAACTGATTGGCAGCGAAATAGCCCGTGTACTCGGGCTGCGGGTGCCGGAAGTGGTATTAGCTAACGTAGACCCGGCTTTTGGCCGAACCGAACCCGATGAAGAAATACAGGATTTATTGAAAGCCAGTGCAGGATTAAACTTAGCGCTTCATTATCTTTCCGGCGCTATCACTTTTGACCCGACAGTTTCGCAAATTGATGCTACGCTTGCCTCGCAAATTGTTTGGCTCGATAGCCTCATTACCAATGTAGACCGTACCGCCCGCAATACCAATATGCTGATGTGGCATAAAGAACTCTGGCTGATAGACCAGGGTGCTGCGCTGTATTTTCATCATGCGCCGGATAATTGGGAAGAGCAATCCAGGCGGACCTTTGTGCAGGTAAAAGATCACGTATTGCTGCCCTATGCCAGCGATCTGGAAACTGTGAACCAATCTTTTGTTGCTATACTGACGCCCGAACGCATTCGTACTATTCTATTGCTTGTACCGGATGAATGGCTGAAGGTGGCATTTGGTAGTGCTGATACCGGCCGCAGCGTGTACGAACAGTATTTATTAAACCGCCTATCCGTAGCCGATATGTTTGTAAAAGAAGCACAACATGCCAGAAAAGCACTTATTTGAATATGCGGTTATCCGCATTGTGCCCAGGGTGTACCGGGAAGAATTTCTGAATGCAGGAGTGGTGCTTTATTGCAGGCAGCTTAAGTTTTTACAATGCCTGTTTCATGTAGATATACAACGGCTTGGCGTCTTTTGCGACCAGTTGGATATGAATGAAGTGGTCCTTTATCTTCAGGCATTTGAGCGCATCTGTGCGGGTAGTAGAAATGCAGGGCCTATTGGACAATTGGATATGGCATCCCGCTTTCGGTGGCTCACTGCTACCCGAAGCACGGTTGTACAAACTTCTAAAGTACATCCCGGCTTTTGTATTGATCCAACAGAAACGTTGCAGCGATTATACGAACAGTTAGTACTTTAAGCATCCTATTTATCATAATAGCGGAGGTCCAAAGCGTTTGAGAAGTGGCATTTAGAAATATTCCGCTTCACTTATTCTCTGTAATTGATTTATGTTTTATGCTCAATTTAGTAAAAGCCCTTACTTATAAACGCTGTGTTATCCGCATTCATTTCTTGTGTACGCTTCTTATTTCCTGTTGAAATGGAAGATAGAAAGAGTAAGATTATCACTGAGAACTTTTGGTGAGTAAATATTATTGTAATTTTTAGATATCTTAATCCGTAGAGGGGTTATCAGCGGTATCGTTTAAGAGAGAATTTCGCATAGCGTCAAAAGGTTCCTTCTTACCATTAATAATAAATTTCTTTTTTGAAAGCACTCCAGCGAGTATCCCAATAATGGCACCCGTTGCAGAACACGATAATCCATACAGCAATGCCTTTTCACTGGCAGTCCTTTTAAATGCATTGTCAATACCTATAAAAATGTCGGTAAAAGGATTACCGGTTTCAGGTGTTTTAGGATCATCACCCGATGCAAAACCCGCAATAGTTCCGACTGCCAATCCTACAACAGTTCCCCAAATCAGGCTCCTTTGTAAAACCCCTTTTCTTTCCAAGCGTATGGAAGTAATGTTTGGATATGCGTATTTAGAAGTAATTATACCACTCGGTAAGGGACCCCGTTTTGGCAAAGGCACGTTCGCAAGGCTTATAGTAGAATCGTCTACATTAACAAGGTAACCGAATTTCGCTTGAGCGTTTTGGTTGATCAGCTTCACGTTATAATTCTTATTACGGGGAAGCACGGTATCCATCAGGTGAAGAGGCCCGGGATGACTATATAGACTGATAAGCAGTAAGATTGATTTCATAAAAAATATGTTTTGGGTTAATACTATATTTTATGCAACTTATTATAAACTTCAGCGCTTCCTTTCCTGAATTCTCTTCTAAACAGGGCCATTCTTTGCGTGTATATTTCTGGTACAGCACCTCCGCAATAGCTTATGTTTATGTGCTCTTTGTTTCAGGAAGCTGTTTTCATATAGGCTGTTATAAAAATAAGAGTGACGTTAACTGCAATCTATGATACCAGTCATTGGAATAGCTATTTTTAATCAATTGTTTAAACGCAGAAGAGCGAAGTGGTCAAAGCATGCAGATAAAACTCTTATTAATACTGCCGCTAAGGCACAGCTGTATGCAAATGAGTAGTACTAGGATATAGAGCTTTTCAAAAGTCTATATTACATAAAGTGGATACTAGCTGAGGGGCATTGTGGTTGGACTGCTTTGTGGTTTCATTAGAATATAGGCGGTATACACTCCAGCTATTCTCAACTTCTAAGTGAGGCTGAATTTAACTGGTCATAATAGACGTTACTGTAAATGCTGAATAGCTTGTAAACTGTATAGGTTACAGTAATAGCTAAAGCTTTTACGGCAAGAATATTAAGTGTTCTGAAAAGCGCTCGTCTGTGTACTAATTCGACAGCAGGAAAATAAAGCTAAAAACAAAGGAGACACTTTGAAGCGTCTCCTTTGTTTTTAGAAGAAAGTGTTTTCTTTATTGTTTCACCAGTATCAAGGTGATGATATGACCATCCTGGTTTACTTCTGCATAATAGAGTCCCGGCAGGTAGCTCTTTCCCAACTGCAGTGCGCTATTGGGAGCCACACCTGTATGTACTTCCAGTACTTTGCCTGCTGCATTGAACACTCTTATGGTTAGCGGGTCCTTAGCATCGCTGCTCATCAGAATGGTAAACTGCTGGGTGCTAGGGTTCGGCCATGCTGAAATCACTTCTTCCTGCGGCCTATACCCAGTTATTACTAATTGTTATTGCACGTAACTCATCTAAATCAAAGTTATTTTCTGCTAAAGGAAACCCTGTCCGGGTTGTACCATTAATACCAAAAGAAGAACCTCCGCTGCCATTAGTATATAGGCTGGCCAATGCAAAATCCGCACCTACATTGTACCGGTTAAAATAGTTCACTACACCACCAGCAATTATTTTCCCATCGCTCTCAATAGTAATGGTATTCCCAAGAGCATTATTAATATTGAGGTAGATACTCCCACCCCTATCTCCAAAGCTAGCATCTATTGTACCTTCCGTATTATACCTTCCAACAACTAATTTGAGAATATTTTTGTTGCTGGATAACTAAAATCAGTTGTAAGATCCGTACTACCATCAAATACCAACTTTCCATAGGTTTGCAATGCCATTGATCCCATATAGTTTTCTCTATTATCTAAATCAGCAATCACCTTTCCTCCGGTTCTGTACGAAGCATCCAATGTCCCATTGGCATTATAGCGAACAAAAGCAATATCATAGTGATTTAGGTCAGTCGCACCCATACGGTTGATTGTACCTGCTAAAATAATTTTATCATCGTTTTGGATAACACTTTTCCTGCTGTGCCAAAAGAAAGGTCAAGGCTACCATCGCTGTTATATCTTAAAACAGTAACACTTCCATTAGACATTCCAGAAGCTACAACTTTTTCCCAGATTGAAATTTTAAAGTAGTAATAGAAACACCATAATTATCAGCTTTCCCGGCTGTTCCAAAAGTAAGATCTTGAGATCCATTTGTATTAAAGCGATAAATTCCTAAAGCTCCTCCAGCAATTATTTTACCATCAGTTTGTATAACAAGAGCATTGGTAGCTATATAAAAAGCAGGGCTATTATTTTCAAAATAAACTACCCACAGTTACCAAACGTATTGTCTCAACTACCATCGATATTGAAACGTTCTATGTAGTTAAAGTCAACTGAACCGATAAATTGACTAACGATCCTTGAAGCACGTCCCTCTACAACGATCTTACCATCGCTTTGCGCAGCCATACTGTTGTATGAGGTATAACCATCTCCCACATTTTGTTGCACCCAACCAACGTGACCAAAAGAAGAATCCAACGTACCGGACTATGCTTGTGATAAATAAATAAAAAAGAAGCTTAAAAAAATTAAAAAGAATGTTTTCATACACTTATATTATTATTGTTTAAAATAGATTTTTCAGCTTTCCAGATGAACAAAGGATTGTATTCAGGAGCCAGCCGTGAAGTGTAGTAGCATACCTTAAAGACAAGGCAAGCTTTTAAACCATACAGATAGCTTTCGCTTTATAGCTATTTCAGGGGATAATGTAAGTGGTGGGAACAATAGTGGAATGCGAAGTTGAATTTTAAGTAAGTAAAATCAGTAATAAATGATCTTTTTACAAGAAACTTTAAAAAATAGCATAAATATGCTATAGATGTTTTAGTACACTGCTTTAGTTTGTGACCTCACAAAGAAATCTTACATCATTATTGATGTTTTGCTAAGCCTTGTGCTTTAGCTGCACCAACGATGAAATGAAGAGTATACAATAATTTATTGTTGGTGAAAACACCAACAATGGTATAAAAGAAATATATGCAGAAAGCCTGTGATGAGACGAACCTATATAAAGGAAGGTTTTCTTATGAGTAACTCCACTGTTTTACTTTTTCTACTAAAGCCAGCATCCTGTTATAATGCGGACCGTTCCAGTAAATGCGTTTGCAAGTAGCACACTGCCAAAATTCATTGTAGTATTTGCTGGTGTTGGATAGTAGCTGCCCTTGTATATTTTCTTTTTGCACAGATTGAACCATGCCATTGCATACCATGCATCTTGAAAAGGGATTCAGTTTGCTGGTTAAATGAAAATGCTGTACCACTTGTTTCAACTGTTCGGTTGGGTCTTCACTTTGTATGATGAAAGATACAACAGCCGGGTATTTAGCAAAGCCTGTATATCTGGATAAAAGAATCCGGTTTTGTTCCAATGCAAGCGCTATCAATTCAGCTTGTGTAAATGCATTACTATACACTATATCAAAGCCCAGTAACCGAAGGTTCCTTGCTAGCTTACCCAAATGCACATCGACAATAAAAAGAGGCTTTACCGTTTCCAACTCCTACAATTTATCAATATTATTTACAGCGTGTGGTAGCTATTAAAACAAAACCGGCCTGCTTATATGCTCAGGCCGGTTTTGTTATCAAAAAACAATATGAAATTAATTCAGCAATCCTTTAATGGATTGATACAACTGATCTCTCGTAAACGGCTTTTCCAGAAAAACGTCTGCACCATTTTCAAGCGCTACGTCTTTAACCGAACCATCAAAACCCGAGATCATAATGATTTTTACAGCCGGATAATTCTTCTTAATAAACGAAATAAAATCTACACCAAAACCATCCGGCAATTTATTATCCAGCAATACTACCGACGGTTGTTCCTGCTGTAAATACTCCTCGGCAGCGGCCAGGTTTTTTACATGATCCAGGTCCATTTCTTTTCCGTTCAGCAAAATATTTAGCAGTAAGCACATATCGCCTTCGTCTTCAATAATCAACACTTTTTTATGAGATAATGCAGCTTTTGTCATGATTTACTTTTTAATCGGGTATCTTAAATTTTAGGATAAATGAGTAGCTTGTATAGTAAAATAAACAACCATTTTACTATACAATTATGAAAAGTAAAATTATAGAAAACGCTTCACAATAATACGAATGGGAAAGATTTAACGTATTAGCTTTCCTGTAGTATCAAGTAGCAAATTTTTATTGGTGCTGTTATAAATTGCTTTTCTTCTTTTACTGCATAGCCTGTCTATATTAAAACAAAACGGCATAATAACTATAAGTATTTCAATTCAAAACCCTGTGTATATTGCAACAAAAGAAATCAATAATGGCGGAAACAATACAACCACTTGGTAGAACAGCATTTGGAAATGCTGCCGATAAAGGCAATGTATTAACCGAAACAGAAGCAACAGAACTGTTGAATACCTGGGTGCCTAACGAACGGCTGCAACTGCATATGAAACAGGTAGCCGCCGTAATGAAAGCCTGGGCATTGGAGAAAGAACAGCTACCGGAAAATGAAGCGTACAAATGGTGGCTGGCGGGTTTACTGCACGATGCCGACTGGGAGCAATATCCCGACCAGCATTGTAAAATAATTATAGAAGAACTGGAGAAGCGCCATGTTGATCCGGAAGTTATGCATTGCATCGCATCGCACGGGCCGAAGTATTTTGGAGTGGAACCGGAAAACACGATGGATAAAATGATTTATGTATTTGATGAACTATCCGGTTTTATACATGCAGCTGCGTTGATAAGGCCTACTAAATATGAAGGCATGGATGTAAAAAGCATCACCAAAAAATTAAAAACCCCTTCTTTTGCCGCACAGGTAAGCCGCGATGATATTAACGATGCACTCAGCAGGATACCTGTTCCTTTAGAAGAAATTATACAGTTTATTATTGAGCACCAGAAAGATGTAGTGTAACGTTTTTTCTTCAATATAAAAGGGGCTTTCAAACAGAAAGCCCCTTTTATATTGAATATTAAAATTACTATTTAGTAACTGTATACTGCTTTGTAAAAAAGTTTACATAGATCGTATAGGTATCGCTTGCATCAGGCGCCGGCGTGTTAGAACCCGGTACATTGCCATCTGCTAATAAAGTACCGCCAAGTTTATCTGCACCGCCAAACTTATGATCCCAATTACCATTAAGTGGTAAAAATAAATACGACTTACCGGCGGTCAGTGGTATAGTAAGGCTGAACTCACCATTGCTGGTTTGTGTAAACTGCTGCGAAGGTGTAGGAACCGGGTTGCCCCATCCGCCTGCAGTAGCATCGCCTACAATATATAAGTTAGATGGAACTTTGTAAGGATTGCCTGCAGTAAGAGTATAGGTTCCTTTCAAAAAGTCTACTATGATGGTATAGACGCCATCAGTGGCCGGCCCGGGAATGTTATTTTTTTCATCCGGCATAAAAGAACCTGCCATTGGATCCGGCGTGCCGGGCACTGCATACTTATGGCCCCAGTCGCCGTTTTTAGGTAATAATAGATATTGCTTTCCACCAATTAACGGCAATACGATTCCAAAGGTATTATCGTCTATTTTGGTAAATTTCTGGCTTGGTGTAGGAACGGGATTGGCCCATCCACCCGGCGTAGCATCGCCTACAATATATAAGCTGTCCGGTACCGGAAACAGCGGTACGGGTTTGGTAGAATAGGGCGTTATAGTGAGCGTTACTACGTTGGAATATACCGTAGGTATGGAAGAAGCCGAGCCGGATACCTGGTTCACCTGCGCCTTTACCCGCGCCTTTATAGTGCCGGCATTACCCGGCGTTAATCCTAACGACAAAACCAGTGCATTTAAATCGGCTACCGTATAGGATTGGGTAAGATTACTGGTAAGCGCCACGCTATCCGCTTTATCAAAATTGCCATTGGCCGAATCAAATTGTAAGGTATAATTAACCGCTGCTTTGTAGCCATAATCAACCGGCTTTGTAGTAAGCGTAAGCGCTGTAGTGGTTTTCTGCGAGCTGTCCAGCACCATTGTAGATGAACTTGCGGCAAGTGTGCTGGTAGCCGAGGAAGTATTTAAAATAGCACGCTGCTCTTCTTTTTTGCAGGAAACAATAAACAAAGCTGCCAAAAGAACGAGCAGGGATGATTGTATTGTCTTATTCATATCAAGCTTTTTGTTGGTTATTTTAATAACCGGTGTTTTGAGTAAGGTTAGGATTTGAAGTAATATCCGTAGTAGGTAGCGGGTATATATTCCGGTAATCTTCTACTGCTTTGCCGGTTTTTACACCACCTTTCCACGGCCATAAATAGGCGCCTGTAGTAAACCTGCCATAACGCACCAGGTCGGTACGGCGCATTCCTTCCCAATATAGCTCGCGGGCTCTTTCATCTAATATAAAATCGGTTGTCAGTTTATCCGAAGTAATATTGCCCGATGTATTGCCGTATGCTCTGGTACGCAATGCATTTACATATTGCAATGCCAAACCTTTATCGCCGCCAGCGCCGCTGCGCAGCGTGGCTTCCGCATAAATCAAATACATTTCCCCTAAGCGAAAAACCGGGAAATCAATATCCGAAAAATCCTGGCTTTGGCCCGGCGCACCGGTTCTGGTTATATTCCTGTATTTGTTAATGGCATATCCATCAGTAAAAGCCGTTAAATCATTAATCTCCAGGTTCTGGCCCTGAGTATAGAATTCAGCACGTTCATCCGCAGTGCCGGTATTATCAGGAAACAAACCCGGTAAACTCTTTGTAGTTCTGATGCCGGACCAGCCGCCTGCTACACCCGATTTGTTGGCTGGCATGCTGCCGCCTACAGAAGCATGGGTTAAAAATGTAGTGCCGCCATAGCTTTGGGTTTTAAGGCCATCATAATTAATAGTAAAAATAAATTCGTTGTTGTTTGTATTATTGTCTGCCAGCATTAACCAGCGGTAATCACTTACTAATGTATAACCGGCGTCAATTACTTTTTTAGAATAGGTAACCGCATCGCCATATCGGGCTGTGCCGGTATACACTTCTGCATTCAAATACATACGGGCAAGTAAAGCCCAGGCAGCCGCCTGATCGGCACGGCCATATTCATTACTTTTTGGTGCTGCCAAATCAGCGTCAACAGCTTTCAGCTCCGATTCGATATACGTAAACAGGTCTTTCCGCTGTATTTGTTTTGGCAAGGTGCCAATAGCATCTGCTTCGGTAAAAAAAGGCGGGTTGCCAAATAGATCCATTAATACCCAATATTGATAGGCTCTTAAAAACCGCGCCTCTGGCCTGTATCGGCGGATGCTGTCTGCACTGGCACCGGTAATGCCTCTTGCGGCTAACTGATCGTCTGTTGATTGCCGCAGAAACTCATTAACCAACGTAATCTGATAAGTAGAACGATAGTATAAGCCAGTGAGCATCGGGTTGCTGGATGACCAGTTCATGTTATGAAAATCCTGTATGCCCGGATCGCCCCAGGATACTACGGCCTCATCCGTACTTAACTCCTGCGCTATCCAATATAGCCGGAGGAAATCGGAGGTGCCTTCGTCAATGCCTTGTATATCGCCATTGCCGGCGGGCCCTTGGTTGCCCGTAAGCGCAAAGCTTCCGTATACTTTAGCTAACGCCTGCTTGTAACCGGCCGGTGTGCTATATACCGATTGAGACGTAATATCGTTAGTAGGATACAGGTCCAGTTTTTTGGTGCAGGAGGCTACAACCGAAGTTATAAAAACCGCACTCAGTGCTATTTTAAAAAATCTTGCGATCATATGAAAATCGTTTATTGGTATTTACGGATTAGAAATTTAGATTGGCACCTAACACATAGGTTCTGGGCCGTGGATAAAAGTTGTTGTCGATACCACCATTTATTTCCGGGTCAATGCCTTTATATTTAGTGATTACAAAAAGGTTCTGCACGTTGAAGCCAATGCGCAGGTTAGCCCGTTTGTTTAATATCTTTCCTACATCGTACCCCACGTTCAGGTTATCCATTCTTAAAAAAGAAGCATTCTGAATATAATAATCCGAAAGGAAATATTGGGCGCCATTTCCGCTGAAGTTTGTGGCCAATACATTGGTAGAGCCATTATTGATATAGCCTAACGGGTTGAGGATATTGCGTTGCATACCTGTGCTGGAAAACACATTATTGTACACATAATTATCAATATTGGCCCGCATTACAAATCCGCCGCTCCATTTTCTGTACGTTACGTTGCTGCTGATCCCAAAAAATACTTTAGGGTCAGGGCTCTTATATTCATACAGGTCTTTTTCATTGATAGTTCCATCGCCGTTTCTATCTACAAATACATTATCTATAGGCGTGCCATCGGGGTTGTATACTTGCTGGTAGGTATAAAAAGAGGCTCGTGGATAACCTACTGCATTTATCTGGATGGTCTGACCAGTTCCACCTGATATGCCTCCTACCTGGTTGCCGATAAAGCTGGGGTCGGGAGCAATAGTGAGGTTGGTTATTTTATTTTGATTGTACGTAACATTGAAGTTAAAATTCCATGTCAGGTCGCGAGTTCTTACAGGCTCGGTATTGATGGTAAATTCTACGCCCTTATTTTCCATATCGCCAATATTGGCTACTACTTTATTGGAAAAGTTAGAACCGCCTGGCTGATTGATCAGGCTTAAAAGGTCGGTTGTTTTTTTATAATAAAATTCGAGGCTACCATTAATACGGTTGTTTAAAAATCCGTAGTCCAAAGCGGCATTATAGGTAGCGGTTTGCTCCCACTTTCTATTTTGATAATAACCACCGGGGCGGAACATCTGGTAAAATCCATCACCCAACTGATATTCGGCTTGCGTGCCGCTCAGGTTATAGTAAGAAATATAGTCGTAGTTGCCGATACCTTCCTGCTGGCCCGTTACGCCGTAGCCTACGCGCAATTTTAAATCGCTAAGTGCCCGTGCATTTTTCAGGAACGATTCGTCTTTAATTTTCCAGGCCAGGGCTGCGGAAGGAAATGTACCCCAGCGGTTGGAAGGTCCAAAGCGGGAAGAGCCATCTCTCCGAACCGTAGCTGTAAATAAGTATTTATTATTGAACCCATAGTTTAACCGGCCATAAAAAGAAATCAGGCGGTTTTCCGGAATATCAAACAAATAAGTAGGATCGGTACCCGGATTTTTTGTACCATTAAAGCTATAGTCTGCATAATTGTAATTAGTAGTAGAAAAGTCCTGGTAAGAATAGCCAGCTACTACATCAATATGGCTTTTTATAGAACGAAGTTCTTTTACATAATTCAGGTACGCTTCTAACAGGGTATTGCTTTTCTTTTGCAGGTATTGCGTATTGACGCCGCTAAAATAATTGCCAGAAGCCGCAGGGCTTTGAAACCTTTTGTAACTGGCGGCTGCACTATCAGATACTACTACCGTACCCTGGCCTTTTGATACATCGTAACCCAGGTTTACATTGGCATGTAAGTCGGGTAAAAAATGCAATTTATAATCAAACTGTATATTGCCGATACTTCTTTGCACCTGGCTTTTATCATCTCTTTGCATTAATAAACCCATTGGGTTAAGTGGTGCTAATGCCCTTAACCCCGTAGTGGCGTTGTTAGGATCCAGCCATTGAAAATAACCACCATACCGATTGTTGCCGGAGTAAACGGGCTGCGTAGGATCAAAAGTAACAGCAGCACCTATGGCGCCCTGGTTGGCAAAACGGGTATTGCTTAATGAACCTTTTAGATTCAGGTTAATTTTTAAATGATCATCCAATAAAGAAGGACTTAGATTAACAGATGCAGTCGTTCTTTTTAAGTTATCGGTTTTCAATACACCATCCTGGTTTAAAAAACCAACAGAAACACGGTAAGGCAGCTTTTTTAAAGCGCCGGAGATGCTGATATTATTATCTTCTGCCAGGGCAGTTTGGTAAATTAAATTTTGCCAATTGGTATTCGCATTTCCTAAAATAGCGGCCTGTGTAGCGCTGCCGTGTGTTTTTACGTAAGCCGTTAATTGATCCGCCGATAGTACGTCCACCGTTTTCTCTACCTGTGCTACGGAAAATTGTGTACTGAAGTTGATAGTAGGTTTGCCCTGCCGGCCTTTTTTGGTAGTAATAATAATTACCCCGTTGGAAGCCCGGGAGCCATATATAGCTGCAGCCGACGCGTCTTTAAGTACGCTGAACGACTCGATATCATTTGGGTTAATGAGACTTAACGGGTTAGCAGCACCTGATATGCCTTCGTTGGATAAGGGTACGCCATCAATAACAATCAGCGGATCGTTGCTGGCATTTAAAGAAGAACCGCCGCGGATACGGATGGTGCTTCCGGAGCCGGGTGCACCGCCATTAGATACGATGGAAACACCGGCTACCTTACCGGAAATTAATTGTTCCGGCGTTGTAATTACGCCTTTTTGAAAGTCTTTGGCAGACACAATAGCTACAGAACCGGTCAGGTCTTTTTTGCGTACCGTACCATAACCCACCACTACCACTTCGTTCAAACTGGAGGCCGCAGTTTGTAAGGTTACGTTTATACTGGCTTGGTCTGCAATGCTTATTTCTCTGCGCTGAAAACCTACAGAGGTAAAAATAAGCGCCTTAGTAGCAGCAGGAACCGTAATGGAAAACTGGCCGCTTCCGTTAGTGGTAGTAGCTATCTTAGAACCTTTGGCTGAAACGGTGATACCCTGCAAACCTGCTCCGGAACTATCGGCCACCTGCCCGTTTACCGTTTTAGTTTGAGCATAAATAAGATTGGATAAAAGACAGAAAAGCGCAGGCAAAACAGTTGTACGGATTAGTTTCCTGGTACTCATAGCAAGCAATTGACGTGAATGAATTAGATATTAAAGTGCAATGTGTATTAAACACACAATTATAGTGATTTTTGATACATTCCAAAAACTATTTAAAGAAATTATTATTTACGCTTCTTTTTAGTTGTTTTTGAAGCTAAGCCCTTAAAAGTGGTGTACCGGTTTTTTAGATAAGGCTTTATGTTTTAGAACGTTTTTTAATTTATACAATTTGCCGGGCCGGTGCGATACTTCTTCTTCCATTTCATTCAAATCTACCAGCCAGTTTTTAAGCATGATCCGCTTCCGGAAATTTCTACGGTCAAGAGGCACACCCAATATGGCTTCATATAAATCCTGTAGTTCGCGCAGCGAAAATTTTTCGGATAATAAATTAAAGATAATAGGCTGCTCCATCACTTTTTCCTGCAGGCGGCACAGGCAGGTATCCAGTATCAGTTTATGGTCAAAAGCCAGTTGGTCAATATCTTTTACAGCATGCCAGTGTAGTTCGTTATCCGTAAGTGCTACTTTGTGGCTTTTAATATTCACCAGTGAAAAATAAGCCACGGTAATTACGCGGCCCGAAGGGTGGCGCGACACATTGCCAAACGTATACACCTGCTCCAGGTACACATCTTCAAAATTAGTACGGCTTTCCAATACGCGGTACGCTGCTTTTTCAATATCCTCATCCGGCCGCACCAGATCGCCCAGCAAGGACCACAAGCCTTCAAACTCTTTCAGATCCGATTTAATGAGCAATACTTTCAACTGCCGGTCTTCATACCCAAATATGACGCAGTCCACCGATGTAGCAATATTAAAATACTCCAGGTGGCTGTCTTTTTCAATGATGGCGTTTTTTAGCTTTTGCATATGAACCGGTTATTGAATGATGACTTGTATTGTTTTTTGATAGCTTTTGGTGGTGATCTTTAAATAATAGTTTCCTGCTGACGCAAAAATATTATTTAACGGCACGATATGCCTGCCTTTTATTAAAAAGCCTTGTGGCAGCGATGCCAGTTTTTGCCCGATACTATTAATAACATCTATTGATACGGCACTACTTTGTGGCACATTCATTTCCAGCCATGCGGTTTCTTTAAATGGGTTGGGGTATACTTTTGCTTCCAGCGCATTTTCATTCCATATCACATTGGGTACTGCCGTAGCCGTAGTATTGGTGATATTGCGGTTTACATATACATGAAATTCTCCGGGCTGTAACGTAATGTTTTGAGCGCTTCCGGTAGCGGTGAATGTAGCCTTGGTTAAATAGTCGTACCAGGTGCCGGCGCTTTGAAAAGCAACCGTGCCGGTGGTGGCCGTTACATCAAAGTTTCCAACCACTACCAGGTTAGACGTATCGGTAGTAAGCTTTATCCATTTAAAAGCTCCGTCCAGGCTTTGGTCAATTCTATTGCTTACAAACGCATCTTTATATAAGGGATGAAAACGCAGTTTAATAAGGCTGGCAAATTCATCATATACTTCTTTGCGTTGTGCATTTTGATAGTAATCCCACCGGATGGGTTTTGGACTGAGGCGGCAATCATTGCTCACGGTTCCGTTCGCGCAATAGTTAATCGGGTAATCATAGCCTAGTTCGCCAAACTGCCATATCATTTTTGGGCCGGGAATGGTAAAGAAAAACGCCGCATCCAGTTCCACTCCTTTTAAGCCGGTACTAATATCTTTAATATTATAGCTGCCCGATGCATTGCCATATTGCTCATTTTTATATTGTATGCGTTCTTCGTCATGGCTTTCCATATAGGTTACCAGGTGCGGCTTGGTCCAGCCGCGTTGA